>JAIUMT010000078.1 GCA_022565415.1 Balneolales bacterium
GTTTCGGGATGATGACCGAAGATCAAGTTTTGTGGTATGCTGAGTGGGGCGGGAACATTACCGCTACTCAGAATGGCGGAGAAACCCCATCCTTCGAATGGTAGGTAAACACACCGTTAACTTCAATGATACTTCACGACGATTATCTTTGGATAGGAACCTGCGGAGATGGTATTTCAAAAGTAAACACCGTAACCGGGGAGCAGACATCCATCAAGACCACGAATGGACTTTCTTCAAATTGCGTGCTTTCGCTGAGCGTGGGACCAAGCGGACGTATATTCGTGGGGACATCCAATGGGTATTCGGTTATCGGCGAGCCTATGCAGCCTGGCGGTCAAGCCATGACTCCACTAAGACCGGTATCGCTGGAAGATGATGAAATGAGTATGCTTCCAGCTACAGTAGAGTTATTGCCGAATTACCCGAATCCGTTTAATCCGACAACAACGGTGCCATTTACATTGCATGAAACCGGACATGTACGCATAACGGTGTACAACGCCGTTGGTCAGGATGTGCAGATTTTGGCCAATCAGGTGGTCACCGCAGGGCAACATCAGGTCACCTTCAACGCTTCCGGATTATCGAGTGGCATGTACATAGTACAGATCGTACACGAATCAGGTCAGATGCACACGCGACCGGTGATGTTGGTGAAATAAGGGTTACGATGTCTCGTTTCACTATCTGCTGGTGAGATTACACGTCTTCACAAGCAGATAGTGCAGCCATAGCTAGTGATAAATAAGTCTTCAAAAGCAGATAGTGCAGCCATTCGGGAATTCGTACGATCAGTCAGCTCTTACACAACGAACAGAGAAACCGTTTCTGGCAGTTGTTTGTCCTGGAATAACTTCTCCAACTTCATAATAAAGGCTGATAGATCCGGCAGAATTTGGATTCGGCTGAGCCGGCATACCCATAATCCACCAGCTAGTCATCTCACCCAACCCGCTAAAAAAACCTGATCCAAAACGATACCCTCCCGGCAAGCCTCCAAAATGGAATGAATCAAGACCATTGTGAATTTCATGGGCATTCCAGCGAGGATGCTGCTCAGTATCATAGGGCGAACCAGCTGGATTCCCGATCTGGTATTTGGATTTCAGTCCGTTGGCGACGGCATTTGGATCGTTTCTGTCAGAACTAAGTCCCCTCATTTCCATAGCTGCAAACATTGCTTGCCAGTCCGGTAAGGTAGGTATCCTCCAACCCTGAGGACACAGCCCCCTAGAGTCGCTAGTGGCAAAGTAATTGTATAATAATCCGTAGGCTTCCATCATTTCTTCATCAGATTCAACTCCTTCAACCTCAACGTGTGGATATATAGAATAAGCGCCCACGGCATAACTATCTTGCCACTCACGGTCTGTAAGACCTGTAGGTACAACGTCTCCGTTGTTATAACGAGTGGTACGAAGATTTTCTGCCATCCAATCATTACCTCCAATCACAATTACCTTGTAAGTATTGCCGTCGATATCGGTCACACTAAACAAATCATCCTCAGGTTCCAAAATTGGCTCAACCGAGTTGTCCTTTTTGCAGGAACTAAAAATGACGAGAATGATAAAAATTACTAAGTGAAAATTTAGTTGATTCATATAAAAATTCGTTGAGTTACACATTATCCCTATTTTAATTTACAAACATCATAGGTATAAACCCACTATCGGCACCTGACACCTGTTAAATGATGAGAATTCATCCTAATCAAACAAGTCGTATTATGTGCAAGCTTTAAACCGGGTTTTCGGCACAACATAACCTATAAGCAACAAATCACCGACCTCAAACAACGCCCCGTTGCTTCAGCATCAAATAACGGTTGATGACCTCCGTCGTTAATTCCTCAGGACGACAAAGTATCGTCCTGATTCCAGCTTTTTGCAGCGTGCGCACAACAAGTTCTTTCTCTAGCAATCGATCCTCGGCCACAGCCTTGTCGTACACATCAATCAACTTATTCACCGAAGCATCCCTCATGCCCTGAACTTCCGTATTCGTGAACATCACCACCACCAGCAAATGCCGCCGCGATAAATTTTGTAACACCCGCATCGATCGTTTCACCGCGTGCAAAGTTTCAAAGTTGAGGTACAGCAAAAGAGTGCTACGGGATGGAATCTGCCGACGAATTCCAACAAACAACGCCTCCAGACTCGACTCATCGAATCCGGTTTCAAGATGAAACAGCGCGTCGTTGATGTACTGAAGCTGGGATTTTCGGGAATCGGCCCGGATGAACTGGCTCACCCCCGACGACCACGTTATGAGTCCGGGACGGTCTTGTTTGATAAGGGCAATTTTCGATAAAGCGAGCGACGCATTGATGGCGTAATCGAGCAATGTCATCTCGCGGAACGGCATTTTCATGGTGCGCCCCGTGTCGATTACAGAATAAATGGCCTGAGCACGCTCTTCGGTGTATTGATTGACCATAATCTTGTTTCGGCGCGCTGTTGCCGGCCAGTTTACCGCCCGTGGATCGTCTCCAAGTGCATAATCGCGAATCTGATCGAACTCAAGCGACAACGCCTCGGTGCGAATCTGCCGGGTGCCACCGTACGAACGCTGATCTGCATAGGCCATGAGTTCATACCGATGAAGCTCCAAAAAGGCGGGATATACGCGGATTGTGCTCTTTTCTTTATCCACATCCACCTCCGACGAAATTCTTCTTTCGCACAGCGAGAATAGTCCGGAATAGTACACATGCGTACGGCCGAATTGGTACAACCCTCTGCGCACCGGACGAATAAAATACTCCAATGTTTTGTGCGAATTCGGTGGAAGCGTAACGATTGACTGAAGATTTCGGATCTGAAATTCGGTCGGAGCTTCGTCGATTACGCGAATGGTGGTCGCGAACGAGTACGGATTATTAACCTCGATTTTCACCGGATTCTGGTCTCCGTTGGAGAACCTTAGCGACATGCTTCGCTGAGGTTGGTCCGCGTCGTTATTATAGAGTAGCCGTAAATCCAGAAACGTCACCACAAATAGAACAATTAGAACCGCCCAGGCCACGTGGTACATAAATGGCAAAATCAGCGCAAGTATAAATATCGCCGACACGCCACCGAGTGCGTAGAAAAATCGGTTCGTTAGCCATATTTCGCGGAAAAACCTCACTATCGTGGCACCTCAACTGAATGAAGAATATCGCGAAGCACGTCCTCGGGGCGTTTACCCGACATTTCGGCTTCGGCTGAGAGAATAAGGCGATGACGAAGTGCGGGAATTACGACTTGTTGGATGTCTTCGGGAGATACGAAATCGCGTCCCGAAAGCGCGGCGATGGCTTTTGAACTGCTTAAAATGGCGATGGATGCCCGGGGGGATCCGCCTAGCGTGATGAGTCCATGATTTCGGGTTTTGCCCACGATGGCCGATATGTACTCCATCAGCCGGTCTTCAACATGTACTTGCGCGGTTAGCTTTCGGGCATCCGTTATGAAATTCGGATCGGTTGCCGGGCTCATTTCCTCGACGGCTTTGAATGCGGGCTGCACATGGTGGCGTTTCAGAACCTGCACTTCCTGCTCGGCCGAGGGATAATTAATTTCAAGTTTGAACAAAAATCGGTCGGTTTGGGCTTCTGGCAAGCGATAAGTTCCCTCATGCTCGACCGGATTCTGCGTGGCAACGACAAAAAATGGCTGCGATAGCACATGCGTTTCGCGTGCTACCGTGACCGTCCCCTCTTCCATCACCTCGAACAACGCCGCCTGGGTTTTAGCTGGAGCCCGATTGATTTCGTCGATTAGCACAAAGTTAGAAAAAATGGGTCCTTTGCTGAAACTGAATTCCAGCGTTTTCGGATTAAAAACCGAGGTTCCGGTGACGTCGCTGGGCATCAGGTCGGGGGTAAACTGAATCCGTTGGTATGGCACTCCGATGCTAGCTGCCATCAACCGCGCCATGAGGGTCTTGGCCAGGCCCGGCACGCCTTCGATAAGTACGTGTCCGCCAGAGAGCACCGCTGCTAGTAACAACTCGACCTGCTGCTCCTGACCTACCAATACATTCGACAGACTCGATTTGATGGCTGCCGCGCCTTCGCTAATTCGGGTTAAATCCAGACGGTTCTCAAATTCTTCGTTTTGTTCCATAATGCTGTTATTTATCGGTATTTAGTAAAAAATGTTGGCTTGTTAAAAAGCCCAGTGGCCGTTTGATTCGCAAAGTTGAGGACTTGACCAAAACCAAAGACCAAACTGCACGCCATAAACTCGAAATCTCGTGTATATCCGGCTATTGCAAGCCCATTTCGCCTCCAAGCAATAAGCTATTTCATAAATCTGATGCAAATTCAATTTCATGCCAAATGTGAATAAATGGTTTCGATTTGCTTGTTCAACTTGAAAATTTCGGCATCCGAGCGATCCTGATTTCCTTGCGACCCAAGCACTTCTCCAAGTAATCCATCCGGCAAATTGTATTTTTCTGAGGTTCGCTCCACCTCTAATTGCGGTACATCTGCATCCGGAAGCTCTAATTGATGCGCCAAATAACGGATTCGTTTGTCGAGAATGACCCGCTTCTTGTCGTGATCATAGAGTAACGAACTGATTCTTCTGATGTAGGCTTTCGATGTGTTCTGAGGCGGCAAGTGCACCGGAACCGCGCGTTGTTCGCGTTTTGCCTTGAAAGCAATAAATAATATCAGTCCAAAAAGTGCCACAAAATAGGCCGGACGCAGATTATCATTGTCCAGAAGCAGTTGTAAGGGTGTGGAATACATCGGCCGTCCGACTTTAAAATGTTCATCCCAAAGTATAGTCTCTCCTTGAATATGGGCCATTACAGCAGATGTGGCCGGTTCGAGATCCATATTCCAGATATGGTAATTCGTGAGCAGTAATGGCGCGGAAAGTAGCGTGATGTAGCCATTCCCTAGTTGCATTCTCACCATTATCGGCTGATTATCCACACTCGCCAGCACCGAAACACCCTCAGTTCTCGACAAGTCAAAGTAGTATGATGTAAACAAATCGAGCGTAACGGTAGGACCATCAACGGCACCCTCCGCCAAAAACGGAAATTCAACATTGACCAAGGTTTCGGTGTCGGGTGGAGTCATGTATTGATAGATAATCGATTGGTTTTGAAATCCTCGCACGGAAACGCCAAGGGTGTCGGCCAGTTGTCGTCCCAAATGCGCGGCAATGAAAACGTTCGTGCCTCGATCGACCTCCGACAGCAATCGGCTGATTTCAACCTCGTCGGGTTCGTACATGGCATTGATTACGAGCCAGGTCTGACCCTGGGTTTCGATTCCGAATCGGCTGAAATCCGCCAATGGAACGTCCATAGTGGTGACTGTTCGCGGAGTTTCGGACGCATTGGCATGGTCGTTTTGCAATAACTCGTAAACCAGCGAGGCTCCATATGGCTTGTCGTGAATTTGGGAGAAACTGCGTGACCAATCCACCGCACTTGGCATTAAAATCAAGGCTGTTAGTCCGACGATAAACGTTACCGCAAGGATTACTCGAAATCGGGCTTCGCGACTCATCGAACCTCCTTGCTCACGAGCTGTTTCCAGGCGTTTTGTGCGGCATCGACCTGAAATTGTGCCGGTTCGAAGTCCCCGTACCAAACATAGTTGTAAATCCGGCTTAACGTGCTGAAATGCTCGCGAAGGGCTCCTTCAGGAAGTTCGTACAGATAATCCCGATTCGTTTTATCCTTGTCTAGGGCAATCATTTTCTCGCTGGCGAGATTTTGGAGACTGTCGATTAGCATGAGGCGAATTGCATTTCTGAAATCCCCACTTTGAAGCAAGTCTTCGGGATTTGCACCACCCGAATCGGATGAAAACCGCCCTCCGGCATCGCCGAACTGAGCGACTTTGTTTTGTCGGAAGTGCGTGCTGTTAAATGAGCGGTACACCAACCAGGATATGAGGTAGAGAAGTAATGCGCCCACAATTAGGTACACCAGAAAACGAATCATTTCGTTGTCGGGCAGTGCCGATGTGAGGGTTCGAAACCAGTAGGTGATTAAATCCCAAATCGACAGACGACTTTCCTCGATTTGTGCGAAATCGTGTCGGTTTCGGTAGGATTCAATACGGTCGGCGGATGTTGTTGTAATTCGGATGATGGTATCGGGTGGCGAAGATACGTACACGGTTAATGTATCTATAGGTAGCTGCACGTCGAGGGAGTCTTGTGTCTGACCGTCGCTTAAAGAGTCCGACGCGATCAACGTGTTCGGTGCACTTAACGAAGCACCATAAGCTTCGGTAGCTAAAAAACTACCTTCATAAGATATCTGAACGTTACCTACGTTTGTCGCAACATTACTACCACCTTCAACTGATGAAAACACCATCATACCAGGAAACGTCTGACCTCCCGTTACGGACATGGCATTGCCAGCCGCAACTAGGAGGAAAAACGTCGCTCCGAAAAGTATCTTTTGGGCCACCCTCATCCGATTTGTTAAAGCTCCGCGATTTCGTTAGAAAGAGAACTACCTTCTTTTTTCTCCCGAAGTGAGAAGTAAAGCATGGCTGCGCCGATTCCGGATATCACAGAAAAGAAATTGTAGATTACTGTAAATACGTAGTTTATAGCTGTGAGAATAGTGATGGCAGTACCACCCAGCAGGCCTTCTCCCATAGCTTGCTCTGCTCCAAGCAGAAATCCGATAATGAACGATGGTAGTCCCAGAAAAATCGAGATTCCCATAATAACCACAGAGAGCAATACAATTGCTCCAAACGTATGCCACCAATAGCCTTTCACCAGTTGCATGCTACGCGAGTAGGCTTCCGATACGGTTTCTTCTTCGTAGACGAGAATGAATCCGGACATGAAAAGAGCCACCGCCAGAAAGATGCCCGGTATTATAAATAGTGCAAATCCGGCCATGTAAGAGAGTGTAACCAAGATCATTAGTCCGACAAACGGCATGGCATATTGTTTTACCTCAGCCCATACATCCAGAACCGGATCGAAATTATCGGCTCCGCGATTGCGATGGAGTTTCACGTATGAAATTCCAACGAGATAAACGAGGTAGACCAAGATCAATTGAATGAAAATTCCGACGAACATCATATATGATATTCCACCTAGCGGATCAAATTGCGTAGTGTGTTCAATGTAAACCGCCACCAAGGAGAGCAGCAAAATCGGCACTCCGGCGATGTAGAGCAGGGACTTAAACAGTGAGTTGAAATTTTGTCTGATGAACTTGATGGTGTCTACGGTCACTTCACTGGCTGACCGATTTCGATTGAGTTTAACTGATTCCATTTTCGGTTTCCTTTGTTATGGTGCTTGTTTTTTCGGCCCCTCTTGCTGGCCGTGTTTTTCCGTTATGTCTGCTGGTCATAATTTCCAGCCACGTTTGCTCTCCTTGGCTGTTGGTAACATAATGTAGCCACGTTTTTTCACCTTGCTTTCCGGCCACTTTTGCCGGGAAGATGATGAAGTACCATATCACAAGTGCAAGTGACCCAAGTATAATGAATAGGCTCAGGGCGACATGCATATCGGTATGGCGAGTCACATACGATTCGAGAAGTCCGGCAATGATGAAGAAAGGTATCAATCCGAATATCATTTTGAGTCCGTCGCGGCCCCGTTGCTTGAATGCGGTTAAACGCGGATAACTTCCCGGAAACAACATGCCACTACCCATCGTGATACCCGCCCCTCCTGCGATAATAATAGCTGAAATTTCGATAGTTCCGTGAATCCAGATCACCAAAATTGTTTCCCAAAGCAGGTCGAATTCGCTAAAGAAGTACTGAAACGCCCCTAACATAATACCGTTTTGAATCAGGATGAAAACCGAGCCAAATCCGGCGAGCAGTCCGCCGATGTACGCCATAAACGAAACCCGAATATTGTTGATCGTGATGGCAAAAAACATATCCGACTGACGCATTTTTTTGTACACAGCCATCGGATCGCCTTTGTCGATGTTCCCAAGTGTCATGTTTACGTAAGCGTCGCCGATGATGTAGCGCCCGAAGTTGGCATCCTGAATCGCAGAAAATACCCCGATAAGTACCGCTAGTGAGAAAAATAAAAAGGATATAAGCAAATATCGTCGGTGCTGATACCATAGCAACGGTAACTCACGCAACCAAAAATCTTTCGCCCGCGACAGCTTTTCTTTTTTGTTTCGGTACAGTGATTGATGGGCTTTCGACAGGAGTTCGTTGAGGTAGGCTTCGGTGTAACTTCCCCGAAAATGCGCCCTGGCGTACGACAAATCCTCATTTAGCTCGTTGTATCGCTTTACGAGCACATCGGGATCGGCAAACACACCTTTCTTAACCAACTTTTCGGTCTCACGCCAACGCTCAAGATTTGTCTTTTCGAAATCAATTTCTTTCATAGCAATAGCATTTGCAACGATTGGCGTAAATTGCTAATCTGATACCCAAATATTTAGTTAAGGTTTGACGAACTAAGCCGGAATCTACGGAAAGTAAAGTAAAACATCCCAATAAGCATGACTACATGAGCTCAATTTCAGTCGAAACCAGTCAAAATGTTCAAATTAATTATCAGTTGGCAACACTGGGTCAGCGTGTTGGAGCTTTCCTGATCGATATAGTACTGCTTTACATCTCCATTTTTATAGTTGCTGTGGCATTTCTGGTATCGTTTTCTTCTGTATTTGGTGGTGAAGACAGTCTTTATTTTTTTGTGTCGATGTATTTAATAGTGGCATTCTACCACTTGGGAATGGAATATTTTTTTAACGGACAAAGCGTGGGAAAGATGATTCTCGGCATCAAGGTGGTGAGAATTGATGGCGAAGAACCCGGTTTTTCCAATTATTTTATGCGATGGATGTTCCGTCTGGTGGATATAACCTTAACTAGCGGTGTGGCTGCCATTATTTCAATTGCGCTAACAGACAAACAGCAGCGAATTGGTGATATTCTGGGCGGCACCACGGTTGTGCGAGTCCGAAATCAGACGGCATCCAAACGCTTTCATAGAATTGCCACAGACGACTCTGATGACACAGCAGGTAGAATTGCCGAGGTATCGCGACTAACAGACACTGATGTGAGAAAAATCAGCGATATGTATCACAAAATTGTGAGTGGTGATCATGACTATTATGCCCGGGCGAAGCTGATGATTCAGCTGAAAACGGCTACCATGAAGAAGCTGGGGTTATCGCAAACCGATTTGGAGTCAAAAGACTTCATAGTGCAGGTACTTAAAGATTACCGTAATTATCATCGGAGTGGGTCCGCAGTAAATGACGAGTTGTAGGGAAAGCCCGTTTTACTTTAGTCAGAAGTCGAATTTATCCCTGTTAACGCATCAAGGCGTCTCTCTATCCAAAGTGTCTCTTTAGTATATGTGTGTCGAAAGCTGCCATGGATCATAACTTTGCTGAATAAACAGCTAAGTTATGCCAGGCAAAGTCGCCTTGTACAACTCCCCAGTTGTACAAGACTTAGAGTCGTCCCCAGATCGACTCTAGTGTTAGTAGAATGATACCGAACCCAAAGAACCTGTAAAAGTGTAGTAGCTCACGAAAATAACTAAGTAGTTCCACTCAATTTGGTCAAAAAACCGGTAGAAATAACGGTTTTAGTTCAACTTCCCAAATAAATTCTTTGTATTACCCGAGTGTTTGCTTGTTTTCTAAAACAAATCGGGTAAGTGCATTTACGCCCTTTAGCCCAAGTTTACTGCAGATATTGTAGCGATGATTTTCGATAGTGCGATAACTGACACCGAGTTTCTTAGCAATTTCCTTGCTCGACAGCGACTCAATTACGCCATTCAACACGGCTCGCTCGGTTTTGGTGAGGTTCTCCAGATGGGTGTTCAGGCGGCGTGCGTCGGTGTCTTGCGATGTAATACTGTCAATTGCCTGGGAGTTCAGGTATTTTTTCCCACTCAGAATGGTTTTCAGACAAAGTTCAATTTCCTCTGGAGCCGACTCTTTCGACAAATACGCACTAACTCCGAGCATCACCGCCTCTTTTATCAACAACCGATCGGTGTACATCGTCATCAGTACGATACGATTCTTACGAACAACCTCCGGATTATCCTTCAGAAATCGTATACCATTCCCATCAGGAAGATTCACATCCAGAATTACCAAATCGACCCTGCAATCAGATAAGATCTCGAGTGTTTCTTTGATATTGCTGGCCTGATGTACCGTAGATTCTGGGTAAAGCATGCTTATTATCTGCTGTAACCCTTTTCGAAACATCGGATGATCGTCGACTAATAGAAAAACCTGACTCATACTCGAAATCCAATTAATTATTTACACGTAAAACGGCGTCATCTAATAACTCGAGCGTAATTTTCCCGAAAACTAAGTAACCAATATATCACGGATATTACATGAGTGGAAATGCACGAATTTACTGGCACTTCGGCTGACTTTACTTCGTGGGGTTAATTAGCTTACGTAATTTAACGGTGGTTCCAATTCCCGGTTGGGTATCAATATCGAACTCGGCTCGCAGATGAACTGCACGTTCCTCAAATGAGCGCAATCCCATCGTTTCGCCCGGTTCACTCCAGTTCAAGTTTGAAATCCCCACGCCATTATCACGGATTTCAGTAAGTAAAATGCCTTGTTTGCGGTCGACAGCCACCAAAACGCGACACTGATTAGCCTCAGAATGTTTCAGCACATTGGTAATTCCCTCTTGTATAAAACGGTAGTAGAGCAAGGCTTCCTCCGCTGTTAATAGGTCATCGACATTGTCAATTGTCCAGGTAAATTGAATCTGAGCCATTTCCTGCAACGATTCCAGCAACGCTTCTATCGACTTCGACACGCCGATTTTCTCGAGTAAGTGCGGATGGATATTCTGCGAAATTTCGCGTATTTCGGTGACAGTTTCGCCGATAAGACTGTTAATTTCCTGGTACTTTTGTTCGGCAAAATCGTCTTTGACGGTCATCAATACCTGGCGGAATGATAACTTTACCAGCATCAATTTACTTCCGATGCTATCGTGCAGGGCTTCGGCAACCCGTCGGCGCTCTTCATCCTGAAACAATATTAGCTGCCTGGAGTATTTTCGCGACATTTCGATGGTGTTACGAAGCTTCTGTAAATAACTGTTTATGCTGAAAGCGACGAGTCCGACCACCACAAAGATAACACCCATCTGCACATACCACAGCTTATAGAACGGCGTCTGAATCCGAAACCAAACCTCCGACACCGGAGCCTGATGAAGGTTCGGCTCAGAAGAGCGTGCCAGTTGAAGTTGGTACGTCCCGGGCTGTAGACCGGCGAGAATTAGCTCATTTTGCAAGGGATTTCGTTGCCAGGTCGTGTCGATATTGACAAAACGATACCACGATTTCGACGCCCTTGGGTTGTAAAACACTGGTGATGTGAACTGAACTCTAACCTGACTGTCGGTAAATGGAAGGTGAATTGCTGTCGACCCTACCCTATACTCACCAGAAGGAGCATTCACTTTTTCGATGTATACCTCGTGAGTGCGCTCATCCAACACAATCTTTTCTGGATTAAAATAATTTACGCCCTGGATTCCGCCTAGAAACATGATTTCACTTTCGTAGTTGGCAAACGATCGCGTGTTGAACTCGTTGGATTGAAGCCCATCTCTGTTGGTGAAATTTGTAAACTGCAGGGTTTGGGTGTTCATCCGACTAATGCCGTAATTTGTACTCATCCACAGATAACCGAGCTTATCAAACTGCACAGAATAGATTGTGTTATTCGGAAGCCCCGCCTCTGTGGTGTAATTTTTTAGAATTTGGTACTGATGATCCAGGTGGATAACTCCGTTGTCGGTGCCCAGCCAGTAATCTCCGCGGCTATCCTTTGTCATGCTGATGAATCTGAACATGTCTAATTCACGACCCAAAAGTTGTTCGACATTAAACTCCGATCCAGTTTTAGTAATCCGAAACAGGGTTCCATCTACGGCACCAACATGGAAAACATCATCAGAAAACTGTTTTATGAAACTGATATTAACCTGTGGAAGCTCCGTGTTAGATGGGACATAAATCTCGCGCTGTGTTTCTGTATCGAATATTCGCAATCCTGCGGTGGTGGCAAGCATAAGGCGCGTTTCGCTAATCCATTGTAGGTCATTGATGATGTTGCTTTCGTATTGCCCATCTCGCTGGACAAATTTCTGATACGTGACGTTTGAAAGGTCCATTCGTAAAAGACCTTCCCCTTCGGTTCCGATCCATATAACTGAATCGTGATTCGGGTCTGCAATTATACTGAATGGGAAGTACATCTTATTTCCGGAATCACCGCCGAGTAGAGCGTGAGTCTGCATCCGATGAAAATCATATCTTTCAAGTCCGCCATAGCCGCCAATGAGAATTTCGTGTGCATTTAGGGGAAATAAGGCGCGTGTGCTGGTACTGATGATGGCGTTTGATGTTTTGGTGTCGGA
>JAIUMT010000079.1 GCA_022565415.1 Balneolales bacterium
ATGGTTAAGAAAATCAAAGCCGGACAAGTATTCGTAAACGGGTACGGCGCCGGCGGCGGAGTCGAACTCCCATTCGGAGGGGTGAAACAAAGTGGTTTCGGTCGTGAAAAAGGCTTCGAAGCCCTGCATCACGTCACCACAACGAAAACTGTTGTCATCAACCACGGGTAAATACATCATGAAAAGTCTTCAATTAACTAAGTTTGGCGGTGATTTGGAATGGAGGGAGTACGACACCCCGAAACCCTCGGGTAAGGAAGTACTGCTGAAAGTTGCTGCATGCGGAGTTTGCCACTCCGATCTTCATATTTGGGAAGGATTTTACGAACTCGGTGGCGACGAGCGGATTTACGTGAAAGACCGCGGCGTTGATTTACCCCTGACGATGGGTCATGAGGTTGTCGGCGTTGTGGAAGCGGTTGGTCCGGATGCGAGCGGAGTTTCGGTCGGAGACAAGCGTCTTGTTTATCCGTGGATCGGCTGTGGAGAGTGCAAATACTGCCGCAGCGATCGTCCGCAGATGTGCCTGAAACCCGGCTCCCTGGGCGTGTTCAAAGATGGTGGATACAGCGATTTTCTGATGGTGCCCAACGCCCAATATCTGCTCAATATCGACGGACTCGAAGCCGAACAAGCCTGTTCGTATGCTTGCGCCGGGCTCACCGCGTACAGTGCACTCAAAAAAACGATGCCACTCGAAGAGGACGAAACGTTGGTCTTGATTGGAGCAGGCGGACTCGGACTGATGGCGGTTCAGGTCGTGCGCGAGCTGACCAAAGCCCAGGTTATCATGCTGGATGTAGATGATTCCAAGCTCGAAACGGTGCGTACACTCACGCCATCTGTCAAAACGGTGAATTCCAAATCGGTAGATCCGCATAAGGCTGTGATGGAAGCAACCGGAGGCGTCGGCGCTTCTGCGATTATTGATTTTGTGAACAACGCCCAAACCGCGGCATTGGCATTTTCGATGCTGGGCAAAAATGGAATTATGGTCATGGTCGGACTTTTCGGTGGAAAATTGGCGATTTCGACTCCGGTTCCGGCTCTGAAAAACCTCACTATTCGGGGTTCTTATACCGGAAGTCTGGTCGAATTACGCGAACTCGTCGACATCATCAAAAACAAAAAACTTCGTCCAATTCCCGTGAAAACGTATCCTCTTGGCGACGCAGCGCGCTTGTTGGATGAAGTGAAACAGGGGAAGGTTACGGGTCGGGCCGTGCTTACTCCACACGCTTAATACATGATAGAAGTACAAAATCTTTCCAAAAGTATTGATGGAAACAGCATTGTGAAGGACATTTCCTTTTCGGTGGGGAAGGGGGAAATTCTCGGATTTATTGGTCCGAACGGGGCCGGAAAAACAACAACGCTTCGAATGTTATCGTGTGCGGTGTCGCCGAGCAGCGGAACGGCGACCATGGCGGGTTTCGATTTGGTGCGAAACGATCGTGAAATCCGGCAAATTTTGGGATATCAGCCCGAAACGCCGCCTCTGTATCCCTTTATGAAAGTGCGAAAGTATCTGCATTTCATGGCGAAATTGCAAAATATTGACAACGCGTTGATTCCGGGCGCTGTTGACGATGCGATTGATCGGTGCAAGTTGTCGACGATGGTGAATCGCGAGATTGGTCGGTTGTCGAAAGGATACAGGCAACGTGTCGGACTCGCCCAGGCGATTCTGGCTAAGCCCCGAATTTTGTTGCTTGATGAGCCCACCGCCAGCCTGGATCCGGAGCAAATTAACGAAACCCGGTCTATTATTCGAAACTGTGCCGACGACGCGGCAGTGATTTTCAGCACGCATATCATGCAGGAAATTCAGCATGTCTGCGATCGCATCGTGCTGATCAAAAACGGCGAAATTCGCCATAAGCAACATATCCGAACGGGCCCAAAAGACGCAAATACACGAAATCTGGTGCTAACAATCAGTGCTATTCAACAGTCTGAAATACCACTTGATGAGCGTGTTTCCACAGTTTTGAGCGACATCGGAGTTCATTTTGAATTTCCATCCGCCCGAAATTCTTCTGAAAACACAGTGAAAGTGTATTGCAATCTGACCGATGCCGACCAATCGCAGTACGATCTTACTCGAAGCTTAATCGATGCCAATTTGAATGTTCTTGAAATCATGCCGCGCGAGAGCGATTTGGAACAGACAATCCTGAATTTCATGAAGGATTAACCACATGCGAAATCATATTTATATAACTTCGGTAATTTGGAGGAAGGAGCTTTATAGCTACTTTTGGAGTCCGATTGCGTACATCATTTTACCCGTGTTCTTGCTTGTGAGCGGGTATTTTTTCTCGTTTAGTCTGTTTTATTTGCAGGTTGCGACCATGAGCAATGCGTTTCATAATATGGCCATTTTGCTGTTGCTGATGGCGCCCGCGATTACCATGCGGCTGATGGCGGAGGAGAATGCCAGCGGATCTATGGAGTTGCTGTTTTCGTTGCCATCGCCGTACTCGGCTATCATTTTGGGTAAGTATTTCGCTGCCGTGACCGTACTTTTGATTGCCCTCGGTGGATCAACCGTATTTTTGATTCCGCTATTTCTGTACGGTGACCCCGATCCGGGTCCGATTTTCGCCGGATATCTGGGCATTTTCCTGCTCGGAAGCGTGTACATGGCGGTCGGCATCTTCGTGTCAACTCTGTCGAAGAATCAAATAATTGCAGCCGTTGGCACTACTGGAATCCTCATCATTCTATGGTTCTTGGCCTATCTCGACAACTTTGCGCTGGTCGATTTCTTCGGAATATCATTTCGGTATTTGGCCATTTCGCAGCATTTCGGGGAGTTTGTGCGCGGAATAATTCCGCTTCAATCCATAATCTACATGCTGAGTCTGATCGGACTTTTCTACATCCTCAGCTGGTTTAGCGTGTACCGTAAACGATATATGGTGTAATTATGAAACCAACGTACATCTATTTAACCACGGCGCTGGCAATTGTGCTCATCATTTTGGTGAATCTGTCGGGAAGTTTTGTGAACACCCGTTTTGATACCACCCGCGAGGGATTGTATTCCCTCACGCAAACCTCGTACGATATTCTCGAGCGCTTGCAAGAACCCGTTGAAATCACGCATTTTTATATAGCCGCCGATCCGCGATTTCGTCCGACGTTGGAGCTTTTGCGCGAATATGAGCGCCGCTCGCCGTTGATCACTTCCCGGGCTTACGATATCAACACGAATCCCTCTATTGCCCGAAATATGGGGGTTACGTTTCACGGAACGACGATTATTCGGATGGGAGACCGGGTTGAGGAAGTCTCTGGCGGAGACGAGGTCAGCATCACAAACGGAATTTACAGAATGCTCGGACTCAGTTCGCGGACGATTTATTTCACCGGCGGACATGGCGAATATGACATTTTTAGCACGGTTTCGGAGGATCATTTGGAAGGGGAGGGCGACGATGACCGACCTATTTTCTTACACGAGTCCCGCGGTTTTGCCAAATTCCGGGAGCGCCTCGAGCTGATGGGTCATGAGGTTGACAAGATCTTTTTGGCGGGAAATCAGCAGGTTCCGGATGATGCCGATTTGGTTGTGATTGTGTCTCCGGCCGAAGATTTTCTTCCTAGTGAAATTGCCTCTTTGGAGCAGTATTTGCAGGATGGAGGGCGACTTTTTGTGATGCTTGATGCGTTTCGCGATGGCGGACTGGGCGACTTGCTGCGCCAGTACGGAATATCGCCTCAAAATGATTTGGTTATCGATTTCGGAAATCATTTTTGGAATGACGCCACGTCTCCAGCCACCGGAACCTATACGCGGCACCCCATCACAGAACGGCTTCCGCTAACATTTTTCCCTGGTGTGCAATCGCTTGAAGCCGTTGATCCGTTGCCCGATGGCGTTCAGGTCACCACGTTGTTTAGCTCAACTAGCCGAAGTATGGCGGTTCAAAATTAACGTCAATTGCAGGAAATTCGAAATCTGGAGCTTCCTGTACGGGCGTTTGATTTGATGATGCTGAGCGAGTCTGGTCCGCGGACTAACCAAACTCTGATTGCCGTAATCCGTGATGGAGATGTCGGAGCGAATGAGTACCTCAGCATTTTGGGTAACGAGCGTCTCATGCTAAACACAGTGAATTGGCTGATGGGCGAGGAGGCGCAACTCGATCTCCCGGCTGCGACGTACGAACTACCCATGGTGAATCTCACCAATCAGCAAATGCGCTTCACGTTTTTTATAAGTGCGTTATTAATGCCCGGATTGTTCATTCTGGCGGGGGTTGTGGTGTGGCTGATTCGAAGAAAGAATTGATATATGCCAGATTCTACTAAAATATTAGCTGTTTTGGTCGCTCTGTTTAGCATCGTTTACATTGCTTTGGTGATATTTGATGAGGACCAGCATCGGTCATCGCACACCGATCACCATCATCACCACGACCATGTTCATGTTGAGTATGTGCCGGTTTTGGGCGTAGCGCCGGAGAACATCACGTTTGTGGAGGTTCGGAGTCCGGAGCATGGACTACTTCTCAGGGCCGATGCGGCCAGTTTGGAGCTGTATCAGGGTGATGTTAAGTGCCATATATCAACAGAGCTGAATCAGTTGCGTGTATCGTTTGAGAATCAGGTTTTCACCCGTTGGCAGACGTTTTTCAGTAATATGACACCCGATGCCCACATCGAACCGGATCAGCAATTTGAAACGTACGGACTCGATGCGCCGGTTGGATGTATATTAATAGGAGTGGAGCGGGAAGATTCGCGTGAGGAGGTCGTTTTTATATTGTTTGGCGAGCAAACTGTACAGGAATTCAACCAATACATTAAGATCGAGGGCGAAGAAGATGTACTGTTAGTTCCCAGGTATTTCTGGCAGCAAGCCCGCGATACGATGCTAAACGCTTACTAACATGGCGTAGCGTCATGGTCTTCGACGCAAGCGGTAACTAAGAGAGCAATAATCGAATCCCTCAGTTCTTGTCTTTTGGTTCCCTTACGAACGACCATGCAATAGCCGAAGCCAAAACGGTAACAGAACACACAATCAGAAGAACGGATTTTTCGGGCACTGCTTCAACAATTTCACCGATTGCAAAACTGGAAACAAGCTGAGGCAACACCACCGAAAGATTGAATAAACCCATGTACAATCCCATTTGGTTTTGCGCAACTTTCTGACTCATAATGGCAAACGGTAAGCTGATAATTGACGCCCATCCGATTCCGACAATCATCATAAGAATATAAATGGCATACGGCGAGCTGCCCAGATACACAATCGCCGCGTATCCGAAGGCCATGACAAACAACGAACCAGCGTGTGTTTTTACCCTTCCGAATTTATTTGCCAATGGTTCTAGAATCAGAACGGGAATGATTGCCGCCACCAGATTCAACGTGAAAAAGCTCCAGTTCACAACCGATCCAATTGCTTCGTTCGATAAGTCCGGAATCTGAAATTCTACAAATGCGAAGAAGTAAATAAACATACTTTGCACACCAATCCACGAGAAGGAGTGGGCGGCCAATATTTTCTGAAATCCAATTTTTCCGGCTTCCTCAGCAGATTTTCCGGCTTCTTTTTGCATCAACGCGTGAATAATTAAGAGCACACTCATTCCCAAAGCGAATATTTCAAAGTAGTAACCGGGAAATTCAAATCCTGAAAGGCGTTTGATGATGGCATAAATTCCGTAGAGCAAGAATCCCCAAAGCGGACGAATATTCATGAAAACTTCAAATGTAGAAGCGTAGTGTTTTGGGGTTGGGTCTAGTCCGGCCATGGACTGGTTGATTTCCTCTTCGTCCTCTCCGTAGCGACCCAGATAGCGTGGCTCTTTGATGAAAAATGGCGGAATGATGGAGAAAAACAGTACGAAAACGGCTCCCAGGTAAATCAGGGTGATATTACCCAGCGTGGCGCCAATAAAGTAGGAAAGAACCCCGAATGTACCTGAAACGAACTGCATCCAGGTGTAGCCTTTAGTACGCGCGCGTCCTTCTGGAGTAACATCGGCGATGATGGAGCGGGTTGGATTAAACGACACATTAATCGATAAATCAAGAATCATGGAAATGACAATTGCAATTCCCAGAATGGCTTCGATGCCTAATGCAACTTGAATAATGCCGATGTTGGGCAGAGCGAGGAGCATTAGGGATGCGAGCACACCTCCGACCAGGATAAAAACCCGGCGACGAGCATTCATTACCCACACATTATCGCTGATGATGCCAATAATTACCTGTCCTAAAATCCCGGCAATTGGTCCTGTAGCCCAAACCAAACCGATATCACTGATGGAAAGTCCGTACTGATAGGTCAAAATCCAGCTTAAAGCGGCAATTTGGATTGATAGTCCAAGTCCCATTGCCGTGGCCGGTAGGGCGAGCAGTGCATAAAAGCCGTTGGTGAGTTTCTTTTGAATTTCCAGCATTGATTTGGTGCGTTTTGACTGAATTATTTCGCTTTATGGCGAAGACCTATAGTATTGCGTTGTTTCGGCTTTCCGTCGAATAGAAATGATAGCGCTTACATCGCATAATTGTGCTAATTTGAGGGATTTTTACGAGTTTTCAAAGTAAAATCGAAGGGCATTTATGATTGATATGATTTCTTTGAAATCATATTTAATTGCAGGGCTTGAAGAAACTTCATTATCTAATTTTGGTTTCATAAAGTATTCTATCGCCAAAGTTTAGTGGTACCTTTCTTATTGGGATCTTAAAAGTACATTAATGAAAGCTTTGCAAAATTGTTCTTTTGGCCGTCTTCTGCCTTGTCGCAAAATAAATTCCTCGAATAGACAGGCTATGCTGCGTTTTATTTTTACTCCAGCGTTGAATACGACCAACATCCTATGTTTATCAAAGCCCTCATAATAGTACGTTTATAAGTATTTTTAAATTTAAATTATTTTTGTTACACTTGTTTACGTAAGCTTTGAATATCATATATTTCCAAAGCAGTATAAAGTCAATATTATTTTCTTACTAATCGAAAATCAAGAACATGCAATTTAGAAATTACTTTACATTATACATTACTGTGGTTTTGTTACTTATGGGTTGCTCGAATGAAGAGCAGGGTTTAGAGTTAAATATGTCAATTATCGGAAATGACATGTCATACAATGCGTCATCAGACTCTGTAGCGATTTTAATGGCTACAGGATTTGATGTCGGCGTAGATAACTCTTTATATGTATTTGATTTAGGTGAGTCTAAATTAAAAAAATTAATTCAAAGGGTGAACTTGAGTCGTCAATAGGAAGAGAAGGTGATGGACCAGGAGAGTTCAAGAAAGAAATTACATTCATAACAGTTAACGAAAAATATGTATATGTATACACAATGACTTTGCCATATCTTCAAATATTTGATAAAAATTTAACGTACATTAAGACAATGGCTTTTAATGCACATATTTCTAATATTTCAAGTAACAATAGTAGTGTGATGGTTTCATTCGTAGACCAGTTGAATCCTAATTTGTTGTACAGGGGAACTCTGGCGTTAGATACACTTGAATCAGTAGAAATAGAATTATTTTCAAATAAGCCGCAAGTTTCAACAGGCTTACTTATAGAACATTTAAGCAACGGAGATTATTTAGTTGCAAGTAGGCATAAAAACCAGATATGGCATTATAACAGAACAGGATCTCTAGTTAATAAAATTATACTACCAGGGTTACCTGCAGAGTCAACATTTCGCAATGGACTACCTGAAAATCTGATAATTAGAAGCTTAACTTATTCAGAGGTCGGGCAAACACTATATGTTCTAGATGGGTATAACACAGAAAAAGGAAAACAAATAATCTACGCTATAAATATTTATGACACTAATTCTATTAAATCATTTTATTTACCAGTACTATCTCATACAATAAGAACCCGAAATGGTTATTTATATGCATCCTCAGATCAGGGTTCTGATATAGTGCGTTTTATACTTAATGATATCATATGAAATTAATTGAATTGAAAAATCTAGATATTTTTTACAGCAAACCAGTACTTATTGATATTACATTAGAAGTAAAGCATCCAAGTAAGTATGGTCTATTGGGTGAGAATGGTTCTGGCAAAACTACTTTTTTAAAGACTTTAGTTAAGCTTCATAAGGGGTACAAAGGCTCTGTAAAAATAATGAATCTAGATATAGAGTATTCTGGAATTAAACCGTTCTCCGTTGGATATACACCTGAATTAATAGCTTTTCACAAAGACATTACTGCAAAGTATTTCCTAATTAGATATAGTAAGTTATATGGTAATATAATATCCCTAGAATCGAAAATCAATACTGCTATTAAAAAGGTAGGTTTGCTTAATTATGCAGACCAAAAAATTTCAACTTTTTCGAAAGGTATGAAAAAAAGACTTCTTATTGCATATTCAATTCTAGTTGATCCAGATGTACTAATTATGGATGAACCATTTGAAGGTCTTGATCCATCACATAAAATTAATCTGAGAGAAATAATAAATCAACGATTCGAAAACGGTAAATCAACGATTGTCAGTTCACATGAAATTCAAACAATAGAGAAGTGTTGTAATAAAGTTGGCATAATTAGAAATAGAAATATTAAAACAATTGACATTAATTCTAGTACAGACTTAGAATCAATATATAACTTATACTCGTTATGATCGATTTAAAATTAAACGTTAGATGGGTCAATAATGAGATATTTACACTTAATAACATAATTACATACTTGCTCTTAGTTTTGGGCTTAGCGTATGTTTTCGGAAGTTTATATCATCTTACTATTAGTGATGGAATGCTCGTATCAAACAACGAGTATATTATCAATAACCCATTTCTTTCGAACACTGCAATAACTTTAAGCCTAATCTACTCAATTGCCAATATAATAACATTATTTTTGGTAAAAGATTTATTTAACCTTTTAATAGATGTTAATGTCTTGTCTCATTTATTTAGCAAAAACACAGAAAGAGGGAATCATTTTTTAAGTGTAATACTTGTTTCTTCAATGTGCATTTTAATAACGAATATGTTGTTAAGCATTGGAATATTTATATTTGTGTATTCAAATATGCAGATTTTATTATTCCGTTTCATTATAGTTGGTATACTTTTTGTACCCTTTTCAATACTAGTCTCACTGCTTTATGCTTCAATTTCCATTGTCTGCAAGAATAGTCAAACGGGTTTTATGTTGGTTCTCGCTTATTTATTTGTCACACCCATGATTTCTTTGTTTGTTCAATCAATTCTAATTAATGAATCACTAAAAGTTAATTTAGAATATTTTACTGATTACATACTATTCGGAGTCTCGTATTTGCTTGGTGATATTTTTACCTACTTGGTTAGTGGAGATTTTGATGGCCAGGTTATCCTTATTGTTTCAATGGTTCCTATAACATTTGCTTATTACTCATTTAAAAAATATTTAAATATGAATATTTGAATATTTTCGGCAGATCTACTCTCGGGCTTGTAATACACACCGTTGCGATGGATATACAAAATTTCACACTGCCGTTACACTTTTTGGGAAACTATTTTAACCCGTGGTCCTTATTCTTGATATGGTTGTAAATAAGCGCGTTCAGCTGTAATTTGGTGAATTCCATTGGTCTCCTTGTCTTGGGGTTTACTTGGTTTTGTAGTAATTACCAAACCTAAGCAAGGAGACTATTTTATTCTATTCCAGACACACTTTTTGGGAAACTATCTCTCTGATTCAGCGCTGAGCCCTGCTACTGCTCAATCAGATCAAAGTAATAGTCTTGCTTGTGGGTACGCATCGTTTTTTACCCTGACCAATTCACACTATACTTAAATATGCAGTTGCCCTTATGCTTACAAATTAATAAACTTGGGAATACCCAGTCACAAATACTTATTAATTACTATGTCAATTTGAACTTTGGAACTATTCGGCAAATTTTGTTCTAATGCATGTATTTTATCTAATGCATCAATTTGAAAAGCTGCAGTATTGGATTGCATTGCTAGCTTATAAAGTACCACTGCTTGCATAGAGTATCGCATATTGGATTCGCATTTGTGGAGCATAATTCTTTCATAAAGTAAATCAGCAATAATATATCCCAACTCTGCATTAAATACTTCATTTGATATTAGGTGAAACAAAGTTTCATCAAGTGATAAATCTTTAAAAGCTTTATCACTTGAATATACAAGATCATCTAATGATGTATCAATGAGGTCAATAGATTCTCTAATATCACCTGCATCTTTATGTCGTAGAACTTTGCTTAATGCTTTGAAGAATTTGTCAATTTGTCTTAGTATGTAGTCTTGACTAATCATATAATTTAATTATTTTTGTTTGCAGAATAGGGGGCTACTTAAGCCCCCTCGTTGACTCATGTAATTCGTTTTACACTGCTAATTTTTTTTCCAGCAGATAAAATTTGATCCAATCTTGTTTCAAAATGAACAAAACCTCCGCATTGTAGGTAAAAATTAGGGTTATAAAGACAAAATTGACCGTTTCGGTCGCTATTGGGTACTAATTCCATTACTCCAGCTTCGCCAGCATTAGACGTCACTATATAAGGTACCAACACATGCATGAAAAGTCAAAACTCACTGCATTCTTAACCATAGACTTGGCTCGTGCATGCAGTCCCTTATTCTGTGTATTCATCCATGCGAAGGGGTGCTCTACGCGAGCTCGTCTACGTAAGAGTCTTTAATCTCGACGTTTTTGTTTATTTGAAAGTCTGCCACCAATAGGGTGCTTTCCCAAAATACCATAGTGCCATCCAAACTGTCGTGCCATAACTTTAAGGCGATTATCGGTATAGGCTTTATCGGCATCCCCCGTATGAGTGTCTACAAGCTGCTCGAGCAACGAACCATCAGCCACATTCGCACTAGTAAATAATCGAGTATGAATCTTAGTTCCAACTTAGAAGTGCAACAAATTGGGTAGATAATCATATTCTTCCTTCGGTGTTTTAAAGTTTAGTCGTTTACGTGGTCGGGTGTTGAGTTTTTCGGCGATTTGATTGCAGTCAATTTGGCGAAGATCCATCATGCTTTTTCCTTTTGGCAAGTACTGGCGAATCAGCCCATTGGTGTTCTCATTTGTCCCTCTTTCCCAACTGTGATAGGGCGTCGCGAAGTAATACGTTACCGGATTGTTGGATTCAATCTCTGCATACCCATGGAACTCGGTTCCGTTGTCTGCGGTGATTGTTTTAAAGCGTTTAGGGTGTTGTTCAAGCAAGTATTCCAAGCGCTCATTAAGGGCCGCTTTTGTTCGATTTGGTAGTTTGCCAATAAGTGTGTAACCGGTTTTGCGCTCTACCAATGTGAGAATACAATGCGTGTCCCGGCTGCTTCCCATAACCGTATCGATTTCCCAATGGCCCTGTTCTTGCCGATCTTCTACATGCATGGGACGATTCGAAATATGGCGTTTAGCGGCAATCTGACCGCGTGAATCATAGGCTCCATAGCGTTTCCGACGTTGTTTCCTGGCTCCGCGCAAATTCACATAGACCCCACCTCCTTGTGCTTTATTCCGCCAGATATACCGATATATGGTCTCATGGGAAATCCGTAGCAGTCCTTTTTCCTTCAGCCAGCAAGAGACTTGTTCAGGACTCCAGAATTTGCGTATATACTTCCAGACCAACTCCAGCTGCTGGGCGGTGTACTGTAGCTTTTTGCGAGATCGAGAACGCCTACCGTTGGTCCTTTCCTGCGCTTTACTTGGTCGATACACACGTCCGCCCTTATCGCTATTGCGTTTGCATTCGCGAAGTATCGTACTGCGGTGGCGACCCAGTTGACGGGCGATCTGGCTGGGTATAAATCCCTGTTTTCGCAAGTGTGAAATTAGATATCTTTCCTGTTCGGTGATTTGGTGGTAGCTCTTCATGGCTCTACTTTCCTTGGTCGGTTAGAAAAGTTAGAATCTACCCCAGATTGCCGTTTTTTTAAAGACTTGGTTGTTGCACTTAGTTTATGAATTCGCGAATTAAAATACTGCCCAAATCGATACTTAGATGGGTGGTCTCAAGTTTTTAATGCAACAAGTTGGGTTTAATGATTAAACTCGAACTATGGCAACACACAACAGACTTACCCCCATTGACAGAGAACGTATAATGGTTCTGCTCAGTCAAGGTTATAAACCTTCCCATATCGCTTACCAACTGGCTCGGCATCGTAGCGTGATTAACCGGGAAATTAAGCGAAATAGCTGTCCCGAGGCATCATATTCGGCCTATACGGCTCAACATAAGGCTGATTCCAGCGCCCGTAAACGTCACTTTGGACATACAAAACTAACCAAATCACCAGCGTTGTGGACATTGGTGCTTGAAAAGTTGAACTTACAATGGTCCC
>JAIUMT010000080.1 GCA_022565415.1 Balneolales bacterium
TGCCGTACGCTTCTACCGGAATGGTAAAAACTGGATTCGCCGGATCGGTAGTTTCGACAATGAGTGTATCGCGAAGAATGCCATATCCGCCTGATGTGAATTCGAATGTTAGTTCGGAGGTAGATCGTCCTGCAATGGTCGTGGGAAACCCGGTAATGGCGTTAATGGTGCCCCCGCTGCTTTCTGCCCGAGTGATTTGAGCCGATTCCTGACCCATATTCTCGAAAATGATACTGAATGCCTCGCTCGTGCCTTTTTGCATAAATCCTAAATTCGGAATCTCTGCGGAGGTCGTAATAAACACGGCCGGACGATAAGCTGTAATCCGAATTGCATCGGCAGTTAAGGCAGTTTCCGTGCCTTGCTCGCGGCGAATTTCAACAGATACGACGTCGCCAGATTGCATCTCGAGATCGTGAAGCTGAGTCCATCGGTCGTAATTAATATGATCGATATTGCCTGATTTCACCTCGTTTCCGTTAAGATGCACGGAGTAAGGAACTGCTTCGGTGAATTCGGGTCCGGATGGAAACCGGATTTGAACATCGTAGTGAGCCGGATTTGCGATAACCGTTTCCCATTTCGCTGAGGCGGCATCCGTTGAAGCATCGGCAACATGTGCCCCCGTTCCCCAAACAGCATCGATTTCTTCGAAATCAGCTACTCGCCAGTTCCCCTGAACCGAAAATGTGGACGGGCCCGCGCCGGACTGCTCATCGTCGACGTAAACTATTCGGGGCAGCCAATCCTGATGATATTTGGCCAAATTCCCAGACGAATCGGTGGCCGCAACCGACCAGCTAACAGCGTTTTGATGCGTGAGAATCTCATCCGATTCCCAGGTAAGATTTCCAACCGACGACATTTCCACGCGGCGGTGCTTCTCGTACATGTCTTTGGCCGCAAGAAACGGTCGCGTCATGAATAGCGGCTTGTCGCTTTGAACCCGAATTCGATATCCGTCCCCGGTGGGGATTTCATCCACAGTTAGCACCGGCGGAGTGGTGTCTTCGGTTCCCAGCCATTGTTGCATGGCCTCGATGGCGGTGTCGTAGTAGAACTCAATATGCGGATAATCCGCCGCCACCAACTCAATCAATTCAAAAACCCGTTCAAAATCCTCGACGAATGTCGCTTCGGCAACGTGCGACCAAATACACGGCACCTGATCGATTCCATTATTAGCTGCCTCAAAAATTTCGCGGATGTGAGATTCACGAACGTTGATGAAATGAATGGACCGGGTGTTCCAGCTTCGATCGCCTCCGGGAAGCATGTAGTTGTCGGAGCGGGGCTGATAGGGAACCCATTCGGATGGAGCCTCATTCCAGACATTGATGTTGTTCACCGGTTCGGGGGAGCTTGTGCGATTCGCGGGCCAATCGTTGTGCATGTTGAATGGGATCCAGTCGTCGAGATCGGCCTGCCAGTCTGCATCCATAAAATGCCATCCACTTCGAAACGAAACCGGAAACATGTCTTCTTCAATGAGCGCCTCGGCCATGTTTCGGAAGAAATCCGCCTGTGAATCGATGTAATTGAAGGTCTGATTCCAATAATAGGTGCCGTCTCCGGTATTGTCGGACCAAATCCAGGTATGATAATGATAGGTGAACTCGTCGCCATAGTGCTCCATGTTTTCCTTATGGAACTGATTCATCAGATACAGCGACATCAAACTTGGATGCGGGAGGTTGGTGTTGGTGGCGTAGCGGTATAATGATCCGCCTTGCATCCACCAGGTAAATCGGAAGGGTTCTCCGGATGAATCTCTGTATCGGTCGCGAAAAGATGGTTCCATGATTCGGGCCGTCTGACGCGTTGGCGATCGGAAAAGATCAAAATTGCTGTTGCGGTAGTTGGCTGTCTTGGTGTAAATATGGATGCCGGGCGTGGAACTATCGGAGCCGAAAACGAAACGAATAACGCCGGGGGAGGGATCTGTTTCGTCTGAGGCGGCTTCACTTGCGGATTCGGAGGTGGCTTCGGGTGTGGGTTGGGAGGCGGCGGCGGCTGCGGATTCGGAGGTGGCTTCTGGTGTGAATTCGGAGGTGGCTTCGGGTGTGGCTGTGTTGGGTTGATCTTTATTTGTCGCGTTGATTATGAAGTCAGCTGTGTTCGATGAGTATATGTCAGCTTCTACCGAAGATGTTTTGATGGAGGATTTATTTTTGGTACCTATGGATGAATCGCTGAACGAAGATTCTCTCAGGCTAGCATCAGAGATAAATGTACCTGAAAGTTCTGACGTGGTTGTTTCATAAACGGAATTACTTTGAGTATTTGCTGTCGCTGCCGAACATAAAAACGGCGCAAAAATCAGCAAAAGAACGATTCCCAGTTTGGTTAGCTGACCGTTAAAAAGTGCTGGGAAATTCAATTTGGAGCTACTGAAAGCAGAGATTAGAAGAAGGGTATTTTTAGACATAATAGTACGGTCGGCACAGGATCACCGACATCCATTTAGATGATAACGTTACACTACATCTATAGTAAGAAAATCTGCCAAACTATTCAGCGATAATCGGATGTGCTCACAAAAGACTGAAACACCAAGTGGTTTTATTCTTCAGCTAAATCAGAGAAAGAAAAGTGAATCTGTGTTGATGTAAAAAACAGTATAAATCAATAAAGCAACTTTCCACTTCCATAATATCAGGAAGCACGTTTATTTTGAGAGGTCGCTATCTGAGTGATTATAGGTCTATTTACGTTGAGGTAGCACAGAAGATTTACAGTTTGCACCTATTGTTTGTACCAAATGTTCGCAGAATAAAAAAAGGCCTTGCAAGTCATTAACCTGCAAAGCCTTTAATTTCATCAAGTGCCCTGGACTGGACTCGAACCAGCACGCCGTTGCCAGCACTACCCCCTCAAGATAGCGTGTCTACCAATTTCACCACCAGGGCATTGTGTAGAGCCTCAAATATACGAGGATTCTTTTTCCGAAATCAAGTTAAATCATACGAACTTTCGTATTTTTATGGTTCTTTGTGTACCAAATTCTTGTTAACTCAAATTCGGGGTACAGCTGATTCGATTTATACAGTCAAAACGGCTGTTTAAACACCATTTCCAGCTGAAATTCCTCGTTTTCAAACAGGAAAGTTGAACATAACTGCTACATGCATAATGCCAACGGATAAAACCTGCAGCTTTGATTTGCACGAATCCCAGCTTTTTGGCACATTGAAATAACCTTTTATTTACTACAGACCGTTTTGAAACCTAAGAATTCTCCGAAATCAGACAACGACCAACCTACCCGTTCTTCTAAACGAACAGATAACCGTCCTGCGCCAACGCCAGCGTCTTCTAGCAGCGTTTACCGTAAGGGCAAGGCTCCTTTCGGACCCGATTCTGAGGGGAATTCCTCTCGACAAAAACCGGTCGAACGACGAAAATCAGGCTCCCATCGTGCCGCGAAATCTAATGCCGTCGACAATTTCGACGAAGATTCCTTCATCCCGAGACCAAAGTCATACCGAAAAGGCTCGGCCGCTGCCCCAAAAACTGAACCCCCCGGCACTTACGAAGAGTCTTCTACTCGCGACAACGAATCTTCGCCAAAGTCTCGAAGACCAGTGGCAAAGTCGAAAGCTCAACGAAACGCACCTCCGCGCAGAATTGACAAACATTCGCCTAAAAAGGAAACATTCGAGTCGAAAACCATGTCTGAACTCGATAACTCATGGCGCCTCAATAAGTTCATTTCGAACTCCGGAGTTTGCTCCCGCCGCGAGGCCGATACCCTTATCGGCGAGGGCAAGGTGAGTGTAAACGGCAAAGTCGTTACCGAAATGGGCGTTAAGGTCACGAGCAAGGATCGTGTTGTTGTGGATGGCGCTGAGGTAAATCCAGTCGATTTCGTCTACATTTTGCTCAATAAGCCCGATAATTACATCACCACGACCGACGACGAAAAAGGCCGGAATACGGTGATGGATCTCGTCGAGGATGCTACAGGTCACCATTTATATCCCGTCGGCCGACTCGATCGTCATACCACCGGACTTCTGCTTCTCACCAACGATGGAGATCTCGCTAATCGCTTGATGCACCCCAAATACGAAGTTCGCAAAATCTATGAAATTCAGTCAGCTCTCGCGATTACCGAACCTCAGTTGAATTCCCTTCGTGCCGGTGTCGAGCTCGAAGACGGAATGGCAAAACCATATCGTGTGCAACGTGTTATGGGAACAGATCGTGTTATTCAAATGACCATTTTCGAAGGAAGAAACCGTCAGGTTCGTCGTATGATGGAAGTCGTGGGACATCAATCCATCGAACTGAGTCGCATCACCTATGGCGGACTCCAAATTCGCGGACTCCGAAAAGGTCGCTGGAGATTCCTCAAAGCCGACGAAGTGAACGAATTACGCAAACTGGTGAAATTGTTCAACATCGAGAAGAAAAAGTCCGACACGACCTACATGCAGGGCAAAAAGAGATACGAAAAGCGAAAATAATGTCGTTTAATAGCACACGTCATAAACCATAAGTTGCGAAGACCTCATTTTTAACTCATATTTCTTGGTGGGGAACATTCTGTTGAATTTTGACAGATATCAACTCGTGCGTTATTTTTCCGTTCGATCATCCGCCGTGACTCAATGTAAAAGCGCCATCCTAATTTACTAATCGAATCAATTCAGTATATGAGAAATCGCGTTGTCAAAAAGCATTCAGGATCGCTCGATTCCACTGAGGGAAACCCCATTCGGTACGATCTGTACACACCGCCAAGCGATTCTGGTTCACTTCCTGTGATTCTATTTCTGCACGGATTTAAAGGTTTCAAAGATTGGGGCACATTTCCAGACGCGTTTTTTGAAATCGCCCGACAAAACTTCGCGGTTTTGGCCATAAATTTCTCCCACAACGGCGTTGGAACCGACTTCGACACATTCGAGCACACCGATTTATTCAAAACACAGACCATCAGTCAGGAACTTGCCGACATTAAAACGGTTATTGAAGCCTTAAAATCGGGTCAAATTGGCCACTCTGCAGGACTTTTCGACCTATCTCCGGTCGGTATTATTGGTCATTCGCGTGGAGGTCACACTGCAATTTTGGCCGCAGCTGAGTTCGAGGAAATCACCTGTCTCGTAACGTGGGCTCCCGTGGCGGATGTCCTTTCATCATGGCCCGACTCGATGATAAACGATTGGAAAACCTCCGGCGAGACCATCATACAGAACAGTCGTACCGGGCAAAATCTTCCAATTGGACGTCAGCTTTATGATGATGTGATGGCCAACAAAGATGCGTATTCTGCACTCAAACGCGTCTCCGAACTGTATATTCCCTGCTTTTTCATACACGGGAATGCCGATGAAACCGTGCCTCATCGCAGCACCGAACAGTTGTATCTGGCTTGCTCCAGCTACGAGAAGGAAAAGAAGCTCATAAACGGCGGGGATCACACTTTTGGAAGTTCCCATCCATACACCGCCGACGATCTACCTGAAGATTTTGCCGATGTTGTGAGCCTAACCATCGACTGGTTTCAGACCAACTTGATCTGATTTCCCCTTTGTAAATGCTTTGCCAAACCCAACCAATTTCCGGGAAACTCTCAAAATCAATTCTATTCTGATGCAACTTGATGCTTGTCCGCCTGTGAATTACGTGAAGCGCCGCGGGCAACGCTCGATTCGGATTCGCGTTAAGCCGGATGAAATCATTGTATCGGGTCCGGCAAGGGTTGCTGATCGTCAACTTGTCGGATTTCTGCGTGACCGGGAAGAGTGGGTGCGTAAAACGGTACTGAAACTTTCCAGTTTGCGAAGCGAGAGGACCAAGAAACTGGCGGAAATGGAAGGTCACGTACTTCTTCGCGGTGAGTGGATTCCGATGGTAGTTCGTCCCTCGAGACCCGACTCAACCACTTGGCTTTTGGTCGACAGAAAAGACCGGGTGGATGCGTATCCGCCAGATAATTCAACGGATGGAAACTATAATTCGACCACTGGGCGTGAGAACGTTAGCATCAGCCAGAAAACAAGTCTTTCGACTCAACTTCGCATGTTTGAAGAGAACGTAGAATGTAAAGAGCTACATGAGCATAAACAAGCAAAAGAGTATCATTTTGATGGCGGTTTTCAACCGAGAGACGCCCTAAGTCGAGCTGCCTATCCTGATAAGCAAACGCAGGATATGTTTTTAAAAGAGTTGGCCCGACAACAACTTCCCATCGAATTCGAGATACTATCCCAAAAGCTCGGCTTCAAATGGGAGCGTTTGTTTATCCGTTCTCAGAAAACGAAATGGGGGACATGTTCGTCGAAAGGGAATATTTCGTTGAATTGGAGGCTCATTAAATGTCCGCAACACATCCGGGAATATATCATGATTCACGAGTTGTGTCATACGGTTCACCTGAATCATAGCAAGGAGTTTTGGGACTTGGTTCGTGCGCATTATCCAGAGGTTGATGTTGCTCATAAATGGCTTAAACAGGAAGGTGAGCTGGCTTTTTTGTAATAACGTATTGGATTCTCGGAATCGCGCATTAAACGTCTAGCTTGAAGTAGTGTGTGGGATTTTGAAAACCACGTGACGTTCTTAAAACAACCCCGCCTAATATTGTAGAATCGCGAAACTACGTAAAAGCTGTGAACGGTTGACTTAAATCGCCCGGCTGTCGGGTAGAGTGAGGTGATAAGCAATAGCTGGCGGAACATTCCTCCAAATCAATTTTTCGTGCGAGCAATACTCTTTATTGATTTTTCGTTCGAAATCGGAACTGAAGTGGTTGAATCGGTAGTACTTGTAATAGGCAATTGATCCACCGGGGGCAGTCATAGAAAGTTTTTTCCGCCAGATTTTACTGGTGATTTCAGCCGGAATCTGTTCGTATGGAATAGAGCTGATGATTACATCATAAGGTTTCGATACTTCAAACTTGAGCACATCCAAATTAAAAACCTGAATTCCGGGTCGCGAAAAACGAGTTCGAATGTGGTCAAAGAATCGTTTATCAATCTCGACAATATCGAGAGTGTCGTTGCGATGCATTGCCTGAACGATGCTATCTGTGATGGCTCCGGTTCCCGGACCTAATTCGAGTATTCGCAACGCTTTTCCAGGATTTCTTAAGCGATAATGCCTGATTGATTGTGCCATTTCCATAGCGAGATATCGAGAGCTCGGTGCGACGGCCCCGGTATATCCCAAATGTTTTATGAAATGGACAAAATTAAGCAAGTATACCCTGTGATCGAGTGTTGGATGTTTCGTTTACGTGGCTGTGTATATCAAATAGCAACAAATATTTATGTATTGCATAGCTGGATGTTTAAACAGACCCCTCATAATAGCGAATTCACATTGAACGAACAATTCTAATGCCTTCGAATTACGTTCTTTTGCGTTTAGATCACTATTGGGCCACATTTGTACCACGCAATGTGGCAAACTTGTAGCGTACACTTAAATAATTGCATCAACCTACTCAGTGCATTTTAAAGTTCTTCTGTAACATCACTATCCATCGCTCGTAGATTAGAATCTTAAGCCTAACTGCAAATACCCCTGTAATTATATACTATGTTTTACCGAAGTCTTATTGAGGGCATGAAAATCGCATGGATCGCCATTTGGGCAAATAAAGTGCGTGCTTTTTTAACCACCTTCGGTATCGTAATTGGTATCGTTTCAGTTACCACCATGGCTACAGTTATCGATGGCGTGAACCGTAGTTTTGAAAGCAGCCTCAGCATGCTTGGCCAAAATGTGGTTTTTGTTCAGAAATGGCCCTGGAGTTTTGGCCCGGGATACAACTGGTGGGACTTTATCAACCGTCCGGAAATGGAAATCCGCTATGCCGACCAGCTTCAGGAAATGTCAAATCTCGCTGAAGCCGCATCCGCTATCATGTTTCGCAGCGATAATGTTCGGTTCGAAGACAAAACCGTTGAACGAGCTGAGGTTCGTGGCGCATCACCAAGTTACTCCATCACTGGATCGGTGGATCTGGCAGCGGGACGTTTCTACACCGAAGAGGAAAATCGCGCCGGTCGTAACGTCGCCATCATCGGATCGGGAATCGCAGAAGTTCTATTTGGCGAACGTGAACCATTAGGACGCACCATCCGCCTCGCAGGTCAGCGTTTTGAAGTTATCGGTCTGATGGAAGAACAGGGCCGGTTTCTAGGTATGGAAAGTTTCGATAACCAGATCATCATCCCGGTACAAACCTTTGGACGACATTATGGATTTCGAAGATTTGTTCAGATTCAGGTGAAGTTTCCGGATGAAGCCACACTCGAAGAAGGTGAGTACGAAATTGAAGGATTGATGCGCCGCATCAGAAGGCTAGAACCGGGTCAGGATAACGACTTTTCGATTAATAAGCTGGATATGTTCCGCGACCAGTACCGTGCCATGACGGGTGCCATTTACGGAATCGGTTATTTCCTCACTGCACTTGCACTTTTCGTGGGTGGAATCGGTGTGATGAATATCATGTTTGTTTCGGTTAAAGAACGAACAAAAGAGGTCGGCATCCGCAAAGCAATTGGAGCCAAGTCCCGCGAAATACTGTTTCAATTCCTGGTGGAGGCAGTGGTAATCTGCATCTTTGGAGGCATCATTGGAATTGTGCTATCGCTGGGAACAGCGGCAATTATAAACACCTTCTTTGTGGCCTACCTCGACTGGGCCACGGTATTCTATGCCATATTTATATGTACGCTTACCGGATTGATTTTCGGATTTTTACCTGCTTACAAAGCGGCTCAGGCCGATCCAATTGAATCGTTGCGGTACGAATAACCAATTACGCACACATTTATGAACATTCTCGAAATTTTAAAAATATCACTCGGAGCGTTGTCAGATAACAAACTCCGGTCGTCGTTAACACTGCTAGCTATCGTAATTGGTGTGTTTGCCGTAATAGCCTCATCAACAGGTGTAAAAGTAATCGACACGTATTTCAAAGACACCATGTCGATAATGGGCGGATCGGTAATAAATATCAGCACTCGTCCGATGGTGCAGATGGGCGACGCTTCCCAATACCGAAACCGCGAACGAATTACCTTTCAGGAATTTGAACAGCTTCAGGAACGCACACAATTAGGGCGTTTTTTGAGTCCAGACGTTCGCTTCAGAACCACCCGAATCGAAGCCAACGAAAACCAAACATTTCCGAATGTGCCAGTTTATGGAAGCAACGAATATTGGATGATGAACAACGCTTACGATATCGACGATGGCCGGAATTTCATCGTGGATGATATTGTAAATGCACGTCCGGTGGTGATTATTGGCGAAGATGTTCGCAAAGAACTTTTTGGGGATGCCTCCGCTGTTGGAAAAACATTGCGAATCGACGGACAGATGTACTCGATAATTGGGGTAACGGAGTCGCGTGGCAGCATCATGGGATCTTCGCTCGATAACTTCGTGCTAGCCCCGTACACCCGAATGGGCGCTGTATATGGTTTCAACCGGAATGTGGCAATCATGGTGCAATCGCCAGATTTTCTGATGATTAACGAAACTATCGATGAGTTAACCGGACTTTTCCGGGTAATTCGGGGTGTGGCTCCGGGCGATCCAAACGACTTCGAAATCGCGACAAACGAATCCCTCAGAGGAACATTCGATACCGTAACAGACACGTTATTCATTTTCGGGATGGTTGTTGGTGGCATTGCGCTATTGGGTGCCGGAATCGGAGTTATGAACATCATGTTGGTGTCGGTAACTGAGCGCACCAAAGAAATCGGAATTCGCAAATCACTCGGCGCCACAAGACGGGCCATCGTTCAGCAGTTCCTGTTGGAAACCATTGTTATATGCCAGATTGGGGGCATTCTCGGAATCATTGTAGGCATTGGTGGAGGGAATCTTTTATCCATTTGGATGGAGACCAGTTTTGTAATTCCATGGAACGCCGTGTTTGTTGGCGTTGGTGGAATGACGTTAATTGGATTGATATTTGGCGTTTATCCGGCTAGAGTGGCCGCTCGCCTCGATCCAATTGAATGTTTGCGGTACGAGTAAGGCAGACAGCCGTCGATTGTGAAAAACATGTAACTAAAACACGAGATTATCGTTTGATTTACCATAGTTGGATTCAGGCTAACTCAAATGGTGTCAATCCGATAATTAATCTTACTATACATAAATGCTATGTATAGCTAACCTCAGAAAAGAAAAAAAATGGCAAAGAAATCATCTAAACGGCCTCTTTGGATTCTACTCACGTTGGTAGTTTTATTATTCGGATTCGGACTCATGGCCCGGGCAATGGGCTGGCTTGATGCAGAAGTTGGAACCGTAGTTGAAACAGCTACCACAGAACGTCGTTCGATTACTCAATTGGTATCGTCATCTGGGGTTATAAGTCCGGAGGTTGAGGTCGTTCTTACACCCGATGTTAGTGGTGAAATCATCGAACTTACCGTTAAAGAAGGCGATTTTGTGAATCAGGGCGATTTGTTGCTGAGAATCAGACCCGATTTATATGAAGCTCGCATCGATGAGATCCAGGCCGGACTTTTAAATGCCCGGGCACGTGAGCAACAGGCTCTTGCAACAACACTACGGGCTCAGGTTAACTACGAGCAACAAAAGCAACTTTTCGAACGCGATATGATTCCGCGTATGGAATACCTCACAGCTAAAACTCAATACGAAGCCGAACAGGCAAACCATAATGCGGCCAAGTTCACAGTTCAGAGTGTAGAAGCACAACTTCGCCGGGCACAAGACTAACTTCGTCAGACAGTGATTCGTGCCCCAATGACAGGTACCATCAGTCGTTTGAATGTAGAACGTGGCGAGCGAGTGGTCGGTAGCGTACAAATGACCGGTACTGAAATTCTTCGAATTGCCCGAATGGAGCAAATGGAAGTAGAAGTTCGGGTGAATGAGAATGACATTATGAAGGTGGCGGTTAATGATACCGCAAGAGTGCTGGTGGATGCATATCCTAACCGAACAATTCAGGGAATGGTAACTGAAATTGCTAACTCTGCGATCCGTCGGGGAGAGGGAACTACCGAGCAGGTATCTGAATATGTGGTAAAAATCAGAATTTTAACCGAGCATAATATTGATGCAGCAGCTGTTGAATTTCAGCAGGCCAGCTCAGATGAAATGTCATCAACCACAATTGCGCCGTATCTGAAACCAGGCATGTCTGCCGCAGTTGATATCGAAACGCAAACAGCATTAAATGTAGTTTCTGTTCCGATCCAAGCGGTTACGGTCCGCGATTTTGCAACAATTAACCGTAAATCTACCGACACCGAAACCGAAGAAGGTGAAGATGATTCTGACACTGCAAGTGTAGAGTTAGCAAGTTCTAACAACAATCAGGGCAGAGTTCAGCGCGAAGACATTCGCCGCGTTGTGTTTGTGGTTGAGGATGGCAAAGCCAAAATGGTTGAAGTAGAAACAGGAATCAACGACGACCGATTCATTCATATTCTGCGCGGAGTAGACGAGAATACACAAATTATTACAGGCAACTATCGTGTGCTATCGCGCCAGTTGTCGGACGGTGACGCTGTTCGAGTGAACTAGCCTGCACACACTAAATCTCTCCAGTCACGATGTCGGGCTGTCAGATTCGTCTGGCGGCCCGCTTGTGTATAATAGCTCGAAGTGAGTGATGAGCAACTCCAGACACGAAGCCCGCAACGTGTCGTCTTCTTTGGTATAGCTGTTGTGCATATTTCGCATAGCACGAATGAGCATCTGAGCCGGATGTGTCGCCAAGAAATAACCCTGCTCGGGACGCACATTATGCCGCTTCAGAAAATTCAGACATTCTCCCATCGTTACAATTTTGCCGTAATTAAAGGGATCTACAAATACGACCTGGGTGTCGAAATCGAACCTCATCATAAAATGAATTGGCATATTTACCCCGCTCAATGGCAGTTCTAGTCGCCGGGCTAGAAACAGGGAAATAAATGCGAGCGTAATCGGAATCCCTGTTTTGCTGTCCAGAACCCGATGAAGATGGGCGTATTCGGGTTTGAAATAATTCTCTTTGGCCGGACTATATCCATGCCGGTGGTATACATGGTCGATCAGCACTTTTAGCTGCTTGAGTGGCTGCAACGTGTAGTTAATCTCACCCTGAATCTCCATTGCCATGCGATTGAGCATGCGGATGTATTCTTCCTCGCGGAGGGTGGGATTGTCGATGCGGGCAAGCATGAGAACAGCGGCTTCGAGCTCGGTAATGCTTAAAATGCCACCCTCAAGAAAGTTCAGAAAATCTTGCTCCAGTGAGGGAAATGTCAGTTTGAGGATGATATTGTCGAGGGTACGTCGCTGCGTCGGATTCTTGGTAGTACTGCGGAATTCATCCA
>JAIUMT010000081.1 GCA_022565415.1 Balneolales bacterium
ATCTTCATTTTGGTGAGGGACTCTTCATTGAAGTCAAACTCATTCACAAAACCAATCTCCGGTTTAACGGTCAATTTGGGAGTCCAAACCGCGCCCAGCCCTTTTTCTGTTGTCAACACATCATAAATTCCTACTGCAGGCGCCTTGATATAGTTGATGATTTCTATCTTTTCCATTTCACTTTTGTAATTAAAGGTTCAGATTTTAATAGGTTAATCGAAGTTTAACAGAGTAATATTTATTAGTGAATTATTCATCCACCTGATGCATCATATGCGTTGAGACGGCGATCCGGTTCCAGGCATTGATCGTTACGATCAGCATGATAATCTGTGCTACACTGTTTTCATCAAAAAGTTCAAGGGCTTTAAGGTACGTTCTCTCTTTAAGTCCGCTATCAGCAATAAGTGTAATTTCTTCCGTCATTGCCAACAGTGTCCGCTCTTCGTCTGTGAACAACGGTGATTCTTTCCATGCATTTAGGGCATAGATTCTCCGTTCAGTTTCACCTGCCTCACGCGCCTCTTTGGTGTGCATCTCTATGCAGAAGGCGCAGCCGTTAATCTGGGAGGCCCTGATTTTAATCAGTTCTCTCCAGACAGGATTCAAATCTGTGGAGTTTATATATTTTTCCAGCCCAAACATCGCTTTGTAGGCTCCGGGTTCAAGGTCGTTGATAGAAATTCTGGTTTTAATCTTTTTCATGTTTTTTTAAGATTTCAGTTCTGTTATAAATTTTCGAATGGCCGGTGCAAACTGTCGGGCGAGATCGTCGGAAGTTTTCAAATCCGGATTCATCGCTATATCTGCAAGCCTGCCGTTCGGTAGAATCTTTGCGATCTCTTTGGATAGCTCCACGGGATGCCGACGATCCATGCCCGGAATGATCAACGCCGGTGCGGTGATCTCTTTTAACTCGTCCACATTTCGAAACGAACGGTCATGCCCGATGGCAGCGGCGGCGGCAATACTTTCAGGATTGGAACGCGGTATTGCATCTTCCACAAGGGTGCGAATCACCGGAGCAAGGTCATTCAGTATGGGTTCCCATCCCGCCATGATCCCTTTAGTCCGAACCCGTTTGGCAAAAGCATCCATAAATTCAATTTCTGCTCTATTCGCTTCATCATCTTCGATTTCCTCAATGCTGATGGGGATGATGGCTTCTGTCCTGTCGTGATGGGCTGCAGCAAACCGAAGGGAAAGCGTTGCGCCGAGACCAGTACCGCCGATAATCGCTTTATCTACTTTCAGATAATTTAACATTGAGATCAGATCCTCTGAATACTGTTTCTAGGTGTGACGTATTGGATCGGTGCAGGCCGACCGGCCGTAACCGCGAATATCCGGAACCACAACCGAGGTGAGATCAGATATTTTACGGGCAAGCGGAACCAGGCTTTGGTGGTCAGGCCCGCCCCCATGCAGCAGTATGGTGACGTGCTCCCCAGCCGAATCTGTTTTCCAGGCAGCTAACCGGCAGCCGTCTGATCCTGTATAGTTGAACATCTTCATCTTACTGCACGATTAATCAATTTGCCATTTAATCCGTTTGCAGCGGGATTAGGATGGTTGGGGCTTTGAAATGAAGACTTCCAGACCCACCAGATAAATATCGGCTGGAAAAGCAACCTGCTCCACGTATACCACGGGCTGGCGGGGAGTCCGCCGGGTGCAGGCAATTCCATCACTGCTACATAGATATTCGCCGGAAACATTGCCACAAGCTGGGCCACCAGAAGCCCTGCGGCAATCTTTTGGGTACGCCGCCACAGCAAGCCGATAGCGAACACGATTTCAGTGATTCCAGTCAAAATCACAAGTTCGTACGGAAAGGGCATAAAACCTTCGATCATATAGACCAGCTCTTCCGGACGGGTGAGATGCATGATGCCTACCTGCACGAACATAATCACAGCAGCCAAGCGGGCTGCATCCCAAAAATGTTTAAAGGATGAGAAATCCACCAGGCGGCTGATCAGCATGATCAGAATTGTGATTGATAGAAGTCCTGCGAAAAATGCCATGTCAGTTCAATGAAAATATTGAGGGTTTTTCAAGAAGAACTCAATGTACTGCTACAGTTTGAGTTTTTCCTTGATCTCAATCAAGAAGTTGCCGTACCATCTGGTCCTGTTTAGCCATTACTTTTCATAATTGAACTCCGAATCCTGGAGAGTGTCTCCGGGGTAATTCCCAGGTAGGAGGCTAGGTGTTTCAGCGGAATCTGGTGAATCCATTGTGGTTGCTCTTCCATCAGCTGCAGGTAGCGATCTTTGGGATGTATGGTGAGCAGAGAGACTTCCCGATCCGATTTTCGAATAAACTGCTGCTCGGCCGCCATCCGCCCGATCTTTTCACCGCAATTTGTATTCGCATAGACCTGCTGCAGGTCGTTCCAGGAAATGTAATAACAGGATGCCGTTTTTGTAACAGGACGAATCTCGAAAATTCCGGGCTGACGTGTAATAAATGATGAGTAGGAGCAGAAAAAGTGTCCGGAGAAGGAGAAATCTGTAGTTGTCTCTTTCTCTTCATTATGAACGATAAATCGTACTACGCCATGTGCCAAAAAATAAAGATTGTCTTCTACACGGTCTGCTTGTGTGATCCGATCTTTTTTCCCAAACTGTTTGAATTGCAGACGTTCACTGAAGTAAAGCCAGTCGGCAGGAGTGATAGAAACAAGCTTGTCAAACTGTTCTTTTATTAGATCTTTTCCAGACATTAGATACGGCAAAGGATTTCGTTTACTAAACAATAATAATGCCAATAAAAATTGATAAAAGTACTGTCATAATTATCTCCGTATTGTGTAGACTCCGAATGTAGGTTCCTCATCAGGTGGGGTGAAACTTATGTGCACCCGATTACCTTTAATTTTCATAAATCTACCTCCTGGATGTGGAACGGATTTCTGCTGCGGTGCAATCAACTACAAGTAGTACCTATTCTACCTGAAAGTAGATAGACCTGATAAAAGTGTTAGTTCCACCTGCTGTTCCAATGCTGAGAGAGTACTGACCTGTACCAAACTCCTCTACAGGAAGCAGTATGCTGAATTTTTCCTCATCACTCCATTGCGGGGTAGGGAAGCAAACGCCAGTGTAGAATCCACCACTTGCACTTCTGCAACGGGCGGAAGAATCCGGGAGTTTTACACTCACCACAACATTACTCAAATCTGGTACGGTGGGGCTGATTATGAAATGTACATACGGGCTGTTTTTGACAAGCGTATCACCGGCTTTCTGGCCATCCAGTCGTACCATGTAAGACATGAATTTCTGTGTGGCATATACCACGTTATCGCCGGGGTAAAGTCCAATGCCTATAAATCCGTACGGACTCAGAATATTACTCCGGTGACCGGGAGAGTTCATCCATTGTCGCATAATTTGGCGGGCGAGTATCTCAGGCTCATTTTCATAATCAGATTGTATTCCGGTATATAAAATATTCTCCCCTGAACTATTTATATAGTAAGTATCACCTAACGTCTCGTTGATTCGTTGATTGGCGCTGAGGTTGTCCGGATTTTGATGGCTGAAGAAATTGCGCACAACCATATCCCGGCTATGGTCTCGTGCCACTGCCGCCAGGTTGGCGTCAATAAGTATAGGTGGAACCCCCTCCTCGCTGCGATAATGATTCACGAGTTCGAAAATAATTTCCTCTACCTTTGCAAAGTCACCGCTAAAGGCGCTAATCTCAGTCGTAGTCTCAGTCGTAGTCTCAGTCGTAGGACTGTCAGTCTCCGTGCCGGGTGCCCCGTGTTGTGGCCCCACTGGTGTTCGTTTCGGCGGCGGCGGTGCATCCATGTCGGTCTGACTGGCGTACCGGAATTGTTTTTCTTTGTTATGTCTGTTGTGAGACGGGGCAGGTGTGGATTGATGCGAGTTTTTCAGGATTGAGATCACCTCATCCGGTGCACCGCTTTCACTAGCCCAGTCCATTGCTGTCCGACCTTGCGAATCCTGGTAGGTAATGTCTGCACCGCTGATGATTAAAGCACGGGTCACATCCGGATTCTTATTGTTTGCTGCTGCCCACATCAGGGCGGTAAATCCCTCGTTATCAGTTTGGTTTATTACTGATCCGAGCTTTATTAATAGCGCTATAACGGTGGCATCAGAGGTAAAATCAGCGGCATGCATCAAGGCAGTGTATCCAAACTCGTCCTGCGCACGAACATCATTAGCTTCCAGGTGGACCAGCAAGTCTGATGTACTCATACTTGCCCAGCTGCTCTCACTGAGCTCCGGCCAGGATTGCTGCGCGCTTACCGAACCGGGAGCAGTCAGCCAGCAGACAATTAATAGTATACAAGGAATGTAACTATAGTTAGTTTGATCTTTTTGTGTTGGCATAAGTAATTGATTAACTAAGATTTTGTTGGTGTTAGAATCGCAGGACAAGTGGTTCTCTTCATTTCATGACATATCAGCTTATTGGGTGGGAGACCGTGTTATGCTTTGCAGATGAACAGGATAAGTGGTAACCATCAAGCCCTCCCCAAAAAAAAGACTTCAACTTGCGGTATCTAACAGTCATGCACCAGATATTTTGTGAACGTATTCAGGCTAAAAGCTTAAAAAAAGAGGTTGATTTTTTTTACCAGTAAAAAAAGAACCTACTATATATTATGCGCACTTACAAATTAATGCGTGATGCCTCCATTTGGCGTAATCACTGTATGTTCAAATGGTCATTATTATTTAATAACCGGTGACTAACAATTGTAAGCGGAGCTTTATGAAATAGAATATTGTTTGCTAAAATTAATGTATGTAACGTGCCCACTTAAATTCTTCTATCTAATCCGAGTAACTTATGAATAGAAATTTAAGAATCATCATTGCCATATTGGCATTTTCCGGGGTGGCTACGGTCGCTATCGCTCAGGAGATGCCCGATTGGGAAGCCGAACCAGTGTTCGACACTGTATCACTGCGCGCAGGTTTTTTGCCTGATCCGTACATAGTAGACCTTCTCGCCGGCGGACCGAGTCAAGTACCTCAGAGAGGTTGTGAGGGATATATTAATTTGGCCGCACCTGATTTGGACTTGAATTACGAGGCCGGAAGATATCCTTTGTCGATTTACGCACAATCCAACGCATATGTAACCTTGTTGGTGTATACCCCACAAGGCGAATGGATCTGTGAATCAAACACAGGTAATATGGGAAACGCCCTCATTTTTTTCGAAAATCCTCAATCTGGTAATTATAATATCTGGGTTGGCGCCCGCCACATTGATAATTATCCGGAGGCCACGGTCAGCTTCTCAGAGGAAAATATTGACGCTCCGGCCCTGCGTATTCGATAAGAAACAGACACATACTGATCCGTAGGCTTTTTGTTGATTGCTATTCAATATTTTTTGTAGAAAGATTATAGAACCATAAGTAGATTCGTAGTCTTCATATTGCTCAATTATCAGATGATTTGAGTCAAATCTAACGATACGGTTTCTTTGAATAATCCGACTCACGCCTGAATTTATAAAGGTTAGTTTATCTTCGTTAATTTAAAATTTCGTTTTTAGTCCAAATGCTTAAAAGTAAACGGACAAACCAAACCGAACACCATCTCCATTCAGGGTAAATGTAGTTATCGTGTTTTTCGAGCTATCTGTACCTTCACCCTCTATTTCGATTCTGTTTCTCTCACTATAATAGTTTACTTGAGCAGACATTCTGTACTCTGCATGTAAACTCATAGATGATTTGAAAAACCATTCTACACCAGCATAACCAATCCCGGCTACTCCAAGCATATTTCTTTTCATGTCAGTGCTACGCTCTCCAAAAACTTGGTCGCGCATCACATAACCGACATTTATTCTAGGTCCATATCCATAATAGAACTTCATGTCAGAATCAGGTTGCGTATAGTTCAACCAGGTGTATTCAACGCCAAGACTTACATCTAATTGATCATTTTTATACTCAGTTTCGCTTTCCGGTAAATCTCTTTCGATATAACTATTGTTTAAACTCAGGCCAATTCTCCGGGCTTGATTATCTGAAACATGATATTTGTATGAGATAACCGATCCTGTAAAAGAACTCAGAGTGAAATTATTAGATATCTCAAATTGAAGCGCTTTGGATCCTCTTTGCAGCGAGTGTGAATTATCAGAATCTTGCCCGTATACAAAGCAAATAGGGATTGTGATAATCAAAATAAGAACTGTAGAAACTTTAGTAATGGTAGACATGATCCGATAATTTAAAAGTGATTTCATTTTAATGAAAAGCACGAAATTGCGATTTGGGATTAACTCTCCTAAAAGAAGACTTTAAATTCAGAGGCAAGATAACCTTAATTTCCCTGCACCGGCGGCAATCGACCACAGCGGAATTGCCGTCTAGTGAAGCGTCCTGTTAGCCGTATTTCTTGGTCACCATCCAAGCCCCTCTAATAGCCAATATCTCTTCGGATTTCAAGCTAAATCTTTCGTTCAAACTCAAACCGTTGGTCTTTAAAAGTTTTTCCGAACGCTTATCAATGTCCGGTTCGGATGCAACTACTTGTTGACCAATACTTTCGAATAAAGCCAAGAAATCATCATGCCTTAGTCTATTCATGTACATGTACCTGTTATCAGCGTATTTTGCCCATTCGTTATCACTATATTGAAGAAAGTTTATAGCAGATATGTTTTCATCGGAGTGTGAAAAATGATCACTATAATCAATACGGTGAACAAATAGACCGTTGTTTTTTATTATTCTATTTCCTTCCCTGAGAATAGCAGTCAAGATATTGGGTGGAATGTGTTCGAAGACTGTATATGATGTATGAAAATCAATATGCTGATCGGGTAAATTGGTATTGGAAGCATCTCCAGGTGCGATATAAACGATTTTGCATAAATCAAGTAATTCAGATACCGACAATTTTGATTTGGTTGCAATACTCACCAGAGCATCGAATCTTTGTTTATCAATCAGAGAACCAAAGAGTGCTATAGTTTTATCCTTGTTTTTAGCTATGTAACGTAGGTGTTCAGCAATCAGATCTTCTTTCAAATATGGATTTAAGTCAATGGTGATGGTACTTTTCGCTCCCATAAGCCAATACGCAATTGGCACGATAGGCGCTCGGCCAGTTCCAACTTCTAGAAATACTTTTCCAATTGGTGATTGATCTTGGTTTTGGATTCTTGTCCAAGTTTCTATTGCTGCGTTAAACCCCATTATGGGGTCAACATGGCGTAGCCCACCGTAATGTCTCTGCACCCAATAGTATGCTTCATAAGATGCAGCAGACGGCAAGAGTGATATTGCGTTCTGTATTTTTGATTTCAATTTCCAGTGCATTGTCAGTTACTTCCTGTGTAATTATATATGACGACTAACGGCTAGCCGTTTATGCGGTGAGCCTTCCGGAAGAAGTTAAGAGCTTTGAGCATTTTTGCAAACTCGCAACTAAGAAATCGCATATGAGACAAGTCCGCTTTATTGGTTGTTATGTAGCGCTTTTAATGGCAATGTTTTGCTATGGATTATAAGGTGCCTTGCGTTTAAGCAGACGGGCTGTGGAGAGACTAACAACTGAAATGCAGTAATCTGCCCGCCAAAACCAAACAACGCCACACAGCCACTGTCCGTTTGAATCGCCATGTCATACTTATTGTTGTAATAGCTCGAACTCAACATTAAACCGAAGGGTTTTTGTATAAAATTTCTTATTAAACATTGATTCGATGTAAGGTAAATCAAATGCTGCTTCAAGCTCAATTATATTATCAACCTGGTTAGTCTCAATTATTTCTATCGTTTCTACAATTTCATGTACGTTTTCGTGAAGGTTCAGTACTACCCCTATTTTAACAGGCTGATTAGACAGTAGCCTTTCAGCACGTTTTCTAGCATTGTTAATCGCATCTCGGTAGGCATTGTCATAAATACTTTCTTCATCATTATTCCCGTATGAACTGATACGGAATGATGTTCCACCTACACCTACAATTGCCCTGCGAAAGGTGTCGATTTTCTCTAAGTCTGTTAAGTCAAAAGTTAAAGTTGACCTAAATTCATAGGGGTCTGTAGTTCGATAATATTGAGTCGTTAGCTCACCTGCTGATATTTCAACTTCATCATTTGGTATTCCGTTATCTTGTAATAGATTGACAACTTTCGAAAGACTTTCATATCCATTTCTTTCAACTGAAGTGGGTTCTGCTCCATATTCATTAATCGTAACCATTATCGTTACATATTCTACAGGTATTTGAACAGTATTATTAACATTTAGTTTAATGGACTGATTTTTATTCTCTGTACATGAAACCAAGGTAATAATTAGAGAGAAAAATAGAAGTTTATACATGGTAGTGGGAATATTATTAGTATGTGAATTAAATTGCATAACGGTGGCCTCAGCACGCAGATAATGATTTAATGACCATATAAAATTTCAGAACGATCAAATTTAAAAATCAATGGTACGTCCGCGTCCCTAGTAATTCGATTGCTCATTTGGACAAATGTTTAAGAGAAAGCATAACCGTTTGGTGTTTCAGCTGCGAGTATTACCGAATAAGTTAATGCAAACCGACTAATTTGTTGCACTTCAAAGTTGATACAAAGGTTTTGAAATGACACTAATTTATTATCTAAAAATTGAACGCCAAAAACTGCTGATATTCTCTCAATATACCTTTGATATCTATTTATCAATAACAAATATTATCGTTGGCCTTACCCATGCATAAATTACATAACCGAGACTTACCATATATTCGCTTATCTTTGTTTCAAAATGTAACCCAGTAAAGTCATGATCCTCAACAAGTACCACTTCTGGCTTATATTTGTTCCAATCATTTGATTTTAACACGTCAAGATCTCGACCTTCTACATCAACACTTAGAAAGTTAATCGTTTTATCTTTTGGCAAGTAGGTGTCCAATATCTCTTTTAGGGTTTTTTGTTGAACCTCTATTTCATTTGGAGCTTTACCTATTCGTTCCGTCCACTTAATTGCATGTTCTCTATCTGTAGTATTAACAACATTTGGAAATGACCAACAATAGAACGTAACAGCTTCAGAACTCTTTCCTACAGCATATTGCAAGTTAATATCACGTTTTCTAACTAGATTAAATGCTTTTTGAGTACCAGGAGAAGCGTCTACGTTAATACCAGTCCAACCATTTTTATAAAACAAATAGGTATTTGAGAATCGTTTGGGTTCAAACGCACCGATGTCTACAAAAAATCCATGGTCAATACTTTGACCGGTATTAAATTCTTTAGATTCAAAATATGCTCTTAGAACTGCATCTTCTCCGAATTGACTGTAGGTCTCTTTTCTCCCGACTGCAAAAAGAAGACTTTGTATTGCTTTAATTGTGGCTTTTATAAATACTGGTGTCCGATTACTGATTATTTTAATCATTATTAAACTCTTAAGCTTTATTGATACTCCCCAACCATAGAGCTAGGGTGAAAGTGTTTGTAAGTTGGTATTAGGTTGCCGTGCAGAGAGAGTCAACAACTTCTGTCGGTTAATTCATTTGTAAAGTCAAACCACAGTCAACAATTTTGAGAACTTCAAGACCATAACAGCACAGCGGTTAAGCTGCGAACCCTGATGGATTAAGTTAATGTTTTTGCCCTTTTTAGCAAACTTTGCATCAACCATCGCCCCCGAGGTGAATCCACTTTAAACGTATGTTAGTTTATGTAACTTTGCTATTAAGATAAAACTTTATATTGAGTGACCTTGCTTAATTCGCAAGGTTATTGTTCCTAGAGCAGCCCAATTTTCCAATGGATTATCCTCTAATGCTAAAAAACTGGCTTCATAACCATTTTCAATACTTGTTGCATACACACTCGCAAAATTGGCCGTTGGAGTAACGAATACATTTTTCTGTGCTGCTCTGATTATGTCATCATTTGTGAGGCGAGTCAGCTTGAAACCACCGAAAGAGGAATATGATTAACTACCCAATTTGTTGCACTTCAAAGTTGATACTAAGGTGCGTACCTTACTTGGTTAACACATTAACTACTGCATTTATAGCTTCAGTTAATGAGCCTTCTTTTTACTACTTTTCCTTCAGTTCTATCCGGTACTTGACTACATACGTAGTAATACCCGTTTCTTCGTTCGTCTTTTTGCTGTAGAGATGCCCGTTTTGAATATCGCAGATCACTTCATTATCGGAAAGGACAGCCTTTGCAAGTAACTCTCCTGATTCTCCGAGCACCCACCACTCGCTTGTTTTCCTGTCTACTGCAACACTCACCCAAATTCTGTTTTCGTCATCGACTCTCATATTGCGTAAAACCGGGGCTGTTTCCGGAATCTCCGCATCAACCTCCTCCAAAGCATTTCTAATGGCGTGTTGGGGATGCCCTGCCAACCCCTGAACGGAATCTAAATCGAATGGAGGACCCATTAGCGGATAATAAAATGCGTATTGGTAGATGCCCTCCGCATCATATTTCTTGATCAGAAAATCTTCGGTCTGAGGGACAGTATAAATCGCATCATCGTCAGATAGAGCATATAACGAACGCTGCTTAAATGGCATTTGCATGCGAGATGAGAGCATTGAACCGCGCTGATTCTCACTCACAAGGTAAAATGGCGATGGCAACTCTATCAGCGGATCTGGGTTTAACACGTTTCCCTCCGTGTCAACCAGCATAAATTTTGTATTCGAGGCTCTGCCCGTACCGGTAGGGTGTCCCTTGAATATGGCCAACAAGTTACCGTCACTCCGGGCATGAAAATCGCTCAATTCCATGTTCCGGACCACCTCAAGGTCTCTGACGTTCCAATCCTGAAGTACGGTGGTTCCTTCAAACGAGTAATCATCGGTGGTAAACATACTTAGACGCGCTGTTGTTTCGTCATACAGAAAAACACTGCCACTATTGATTTGAAAATTTGGTGATACGAATTCGTATTCACCGGGCCCCTTTCCAAATCGGCCTATTTGACTGCGGTACGTCCCGTCGGGATTAAAGTAATGAAGCTCGGTTCTCATACCCTTATCCTGTCCCCTGATAATCACCCGGTCATTGTCATCTACAACACAACCGGTTATAACTTTCCAATAGGGCTTTCCAGACCCGCCAAAAGACTGCTCCGGTACAAGCTCTAATGTATAGACCGGCTCGGAATCGGCCGAGTAAACTGTGAGGTTATCAAGCTCCTGAATATGTTCTGTTTTTTCTGATGTAGAATTATTGGAGCATTGAACAAGGAAAAAGCATAGCAGGATGGACAGTAATAGAACTTGAAGATATTTCATGTGTGGTATTAAGGCTTGAATTATAGAGTTTTTCCAATAATTCTTAGGTTCAGCTTGAAACGCTTGTTACCCGCCCGCGCAATGAGTGCGTAAGTAGGAGCCATATTAAACAAACGAACTCTTTCGAATTTGCTTCCTTCACGTCACCTCCACGCAGTAAACCTTTTACCTGCGTTTCTTCGTTTGCTTGATACGCTTATCGAAAATCAACGGAATCTTTGACACTACCGTTATTCTTCCGGCATCCGAGTGCTGAGGATTAATCAAATAGTTAAACGCTAACGGAACAATACTACTGGGAACCTTTAACACAGCAGCGCTATTCTCACGCACAAAATCGTCGCCAATATATTGTGATTCCACTGATGGAGGCTTCGCATCCCACCCTTTTGGTAAATCTTCTTGCTTTAATTCCAATATTTCCACAGAATCCGGAATGTCAATTTCGACATAAAACCGGTCCGTCGGCACATCTTCACTAAGATCCAGGTGAACAGCTATTTCCAACGTCACCAACGCTCGCGATTCGGATGTATAGACCAAATACGTGTTTAAACTATTCCACCGAAATCCTTCAATCAAAGTAGCCCCGATACCTTTTAACGTGGTATCGAGATACTTTTCTCGTTCAATGCGAAATACCCTCATTAGGCCATATTCCCAAATTCCAGCCGGGTTAGACTATTCTTAACTTCCTGAATCCCCGTCAGCGAATCAAAAAGGCTTTCCGGTGAAATTCCACCCAACGAAATATTCGGTTTTTTGAGCCATCGATAAAACTTGTCCTCTTCGCTGTTGAAAACCGACAATCCATAATCGAGTAATTCCGCCAAAACAAGAACGATTTCGCTATCTCTGCTACTTAGCAATTCTTGGGCTTTTCTTCTTTTATTGTACGTAGTCTGAGGCATACCTAAAAGCTGCAAGAAGTGTTTAACAGGAAGGTTTGCTTTCGAACTGATGACTTCTATCGCCTCATACGGAAGCCTTTTTCGAATCATATCCAC
>JAIUMT010000082.1 GCA_022565415.1 Balneolales bacterium
ATAGAACTGTTTTCGATGGTGAAACGGTTGTCAAAGAAGAGAGATTAGCCGAAGCTGTTGGCCGGGTTCGCGATGTGCGTCAAGCGCCAGACGGTTTTATCTATTTCTCAACTGATAGTGGTCGTATTTATCGCATTTTGCCGGTAGAAGATTAGAATCCAATATCAGCTTCGGTATTTCGGACAGGCAACTTGTATTCAGGTTGAGCCCCGAAATATGTGAGAAAAGTTTATGAGCCGAAGGAGATTATCTCTTCTTCGGCTTTTTTTTATGCCTATCGCGAATGGACAGTTCAATTACCGAAATAAGTACTCTCTGTTCGGTGATGGGGATTAGCATGAACCTGGATACTTAGCTAGACACCTAAAATCTATTCTTTACATGCGTATTTCAAATGCCCTACAGACACACATGATTGAAAATGGACAAAAGGGGTACTGATAAAGCTTGTTGGTGAGTTGGTGAATACGTAGTTACTTATTCACCATTATGCACATGTAGTAAAGGCAATGCACAAACCGAAAAAAAACCACCTACTGAAGTACGAATCGGAAAGTAATAACCCCGTGCTGGCTTTCTTGTGGCATGTTCGAAGGCAGACGTGAAAACCTCCATCCACGTAATGTTCTAACGACTTCTGCTTCTAGCTCTGGATTCATACGGCGCAATGGCTGTATTCTTCCCACAGTGCCGTCTGGGCGAACTTCAAACCGAATAGTGATTACCGCTTCGACTTCGACTGTGTAGCTCGGCAGAGGCTGAACCAGAGGCGAACGCTGCACATCGCCCTCCCACTCTAATTGATATGGCGCTGATCGAACCGGGTCGATTCCCGTGCCCTGATCCGCATCTACCCTACCCCGAATACCACGGATGTCGCCACTGGTCTCGGCACCTTCTCGCTCCACCTCGTCGCGTTCCGCGCGTTGTTCTACCCGAACCACATCAGGATTAACCTCATCGCTCGTTTTTGTGGGGTCTACAATTTCCGTATCGGGTGTCGAGACAATTTCTTCGCGAACTTCTTCAATTTGTTCGGGTAATTCTACTTCCTTGGCGACTTCCTGCTGTTGCTGCTCTGGTCGTTCAACGGGATCGGGCTGTTCTTCAGGCTGAGGAGTTACCTCACGTGCAGGCGTTCTGCGCGTGGCTACATCCTGATTTTGTTGCGGATTGAACTGAGCCATGGTTCCATCGCTGAATTCACCTAAAGTAACTTCCATAAAAGCCGCACGATCCTCCATGGCGTTGCCAGAGTAAATCAGCAACGTCAGAATGATGATAATCACATTCACAATAGATGTAAACGCGATGCCAAATCGTTCTTCTTTGGTGAATTTTCGTTTCATATTATCCTATCGCGAACCTATTTCGGTTGCCATCATAATATTGAGGTTCAATGCTTTTGCAATGTTCATAACCCGCACCGCATCGTCCACTTTCGCATCTTTGTCGGCCCGAAGCACAAGCGTAGTCTGCGGATTGTCACGGTATTCTTCACGGATTTTTGCCGCTAGCTGTGCTCTTGGTACGATATCGCCCGACACATAGTATGTTCCATCAGCTGTAACTGTTACGCTGATATGCTGTCTTTCGGTCGTTGTTTGAGAATCGGCCTGCGGAACATTCACCCGAATGGCAAAATTTGTTACGAAGGATGATGTTAGCAAGAAGAAAATAAGCAACAGCAACACAATGTCGGTCAACGACGATTGGGTAAACATAGAAAGCGGTTTACGGGCTTCTTTTTCGTCTCGGAAGTTCATTATTTCACCACCGGAGCTTTTTTAGGTGCTGGTTTCTGCAATAACTCCATGAATTCGGTCGATGATACCTCAAGCCCGAACACCATACGGTTGATCTTATTGAGCAGATAGTTATAGAAACCATAGGCAATAATACCAACGAATAGTCCGAAAGCAGTGGTAATCAAGGCTTCCCAAATACCTCCGGCCAAAACACTCGGATTCACATTACCCTGCAAGTTCTGTATTTGCATAAAGGCAGAAATCATACCCGTTACTGTTCCGAGAAATCCAAGAAGTGGCGCAACACCGGCAACAGTTGCCAACCAGTCCATCTTGTTCTCGAGGAGGTAGGTTTCTTTTTTACCCGCGTTTTTGATGGCTTCTTCGATGTCGACAAGTGGTCGACCAAGACGGCTGATGCCTTGTTTCAGAATACGTGGTAACGGTTTGTCTACCTGGTCGCAATACAAAATAGCCTGACGAGTTTCGCCTTGTCGTAGCATTCCTTCTACTGTACCTAGAAACTTATCGTTATCTACTCGAGCAGTATTTAAAAATCGCCATCTTTCGGCGATAACATACAGTGCAAGAACCCATAAAATTGCAATTGTAATCATCACGAACCCGCCTTCAACCAAAATCTGAAGCAATCTGACAGAGCTTTCCGGATCTTCGGCGAACATGGTTGTATCGGCCTCTGCTACACCAGCTTGTAGCAATAACATAAAAGTGGACATCAGGTACATACGTTGTTAAATGAGTTAGTTAATCGGGAGTGATGGTTACTAGTTGACACGAGCAGGAAAATTTCGGGATCGATACGGCTCTGGCAAATCATTCACCCTACGCTGTGCTTCTGCATAGGTTTGAAACTGCCCAATCCCGACACGGAAGGTTGTTTGATCGTTGGCCGTAGCTTCTACAACTACACAACGTAAATCTAACGCTGCTATTTCATTGCACTGTAAATTTCCTTCAGAGCGGTTTGGCAGCGAATGAACAATGATAGAAAACACACGCCCATCCATGGGCTGAGCCTCTCCTCGAAGTCCAAAGCGGTCGGCAGATGACGTCTGGGTAGCAGATGGCTGGGTAGCAGTTGATGGCTCTGAACGGACAGGCTCAATAGTTGGCTCTTCGACCGTTATTGACGCGCCGTCAATTTCTATTTCCTGAGTTAAATCCTGATCAAATACGATCTCATCTTCAGCGCCTGCGCTTGGTTCCGATTCATCAGACTGAGGCACTTCATCTATCATAGTTTGGGGTATACCCGCAACAGGCAATTCACCGCTAGTTGGCTCTACACCTGTGCGATCGGTAATAAACCACCATGCTAGTACGGCAATCAGAACAACAGCGACAGCAGCTAGCATTATACCAATGGAAGACTTGTCTTTTCGCCGGTCACCGGGCAATGGTCGGTCTTTTGCCGGTTCAAATACTACATCGGCTGGAGGGTCGCTTGGTGGATCATTGGGCGGCTGAAACTCGTAATTCGCAGATTCTGACGTTTCTTTAGACTTAATTTCTTGCGTCGGTTCTGGCTCTGGAGTAGGCGGCGGTGGTGGTACTACTTCTGAAAATTCCCTTGGCGTTTTACCTTTGATCGCTCCAACTTTAACTTTTTTTACCGGCGGAGGAGTTGTAAGAGCTGGTGAAGCTGGTTTACCCTTTGAGTTAAGCCCAGCCTGTGCTACTTGTTGAACAGCTTCCGCTTCGGATTTTTTCTTGTCTTCCTCAGCTCGTTTTGCTTCGTTCAGCGACTGCTCAACAATTCCATCTTCGTTGTTTAAAATCGAAATCGAACCAGATTTTATAACTTCGGCAAATGGATCCGAATGATCTTTCTTCTGAGGTTTCTCAATCGGTGGTTTCTCGCTTGTACTATCATCTTTACCAGGATTGATTTCAAGTGAACCCGCAACCGAATCCATATCTATTTCAAAATCATCATCCTGACTCTCGTTTGAAACAGGCTCTGATTGAGATTCTTTCTTAGGAGCATATTTTGAACTAGCATCTTTTGGAATCTGCTTCTGCGCTTTACTTTCAGATTTATCTGAATCAATCTTTTTTGAGCTCCCTGTTCCCAGTTTCTCGCCAGCAACACCATCATCAACAATAATGGTATCTGTTTTTCTGGTTTTAGCGGTTTTCTTATCCGGTTTTCCAGGTTCTTCGTCGACCACTGCCTTAGCTGCATCTACATCAACCGGAGGCATTCCTTCGTACTTGTAATTGATTTCTTTGGAGAATCCATCGTCTGCAGTAAACGCGAGGGTGTTTTTTACTTTAGAAAAAGTACCAAATCCTGCGATGTTGTACTCTCCTCCGTCATCTATTTTCTGGTTGATTTCGGAAATAAGTCCTAAAAGGTGGATTCCGGTAATTTTCTCGTCTTGACCAATTTCTTCGGATAGGAGCTTTAGAAATTCTGTATTGGAGATTTTCAGTTTTTAGCCCCCTCACTAAGAAAGACTATTCGGTCTTTTGGCGGGTTGAGCACGGATTTCCCATCTTTAACACGACTAGGCTGTTGTTTTACATGCTCCATTTTGAAGGCACCCAGGCCATCGATAATTACCGTATGACCTTGCAGAATTTGCGTGCGAATAACGCTAGTAAATGCTTTTTCAAAGACCCTTTCCATAAACTTAAAATTTTATCATTACGCCGCCATAGACCTGAGCCGGAAGTTCGTCATAGCCAACCCATTTGGTATATGACTGATTCAACAGGTTTGTGATTTTCACATAAGCACCAATATCTCGAGATGCCCATACATCAACCTTAGCATTTAATAAAAAATATCCGTTTTCTGATCTACCCGGGGTGATTTTTCGAGACCCAGTGTAGTCGGCCCACAAATGAAACCGTGTACGATCAGTATAACGCAGAACACCACCGGCAGAAGCACCTATATTTTCACGAAATGCAATTCGATTACCGGCATTGTCGGTATTGGTCTGTACGTAAACTCCACCGAAGGCATGAAGTTTCTCAGGAATTACATCATACCACGTGCTGATGTCCCATTTGAAAATATTTGCGTTATCGATATATCGATAAGTGAGCAATTCGGCCGTGTTTGGCACGATGCTAAAAACTGAGTGACGATTATATCGAGTGTAATTAACACCAGACTGAACCTTGAAACCTTCCAGAATTTCGTATTCGGCTGAGGAACTTATACTAAATCCACGCTCATTTTCGGGGGTTTCGTACAGATAAATTCGTCGATTGACCTCGCTATGGCCAATTAAACCTTGATTTCGAACAAACCCTTCGATTGCACCAGATAGTTTAAGTCTGTCGAGCATTTGGTATTCGACTGTTAATTCGGGATACAGATAAAAACTTCCATCATCGAATGCGTCTTGCGCGTAGAAAAACCGTCCTCCAACGGATGCACGCAGAGCGTATCCAATTCGGGTTCGGAAGGCGAGTCCGGCATTTGCAACCATCCAGCTATCGGAGGCTTCATTTAATACATCAGCGTCCGTAGTAGCGTAGCCCATAAGTTCATAATCTGCGTATGCAACTCCTGAGGTTATGGAGAGCACGTTTCCGGGTCGCTGAGTTGCCCAATCTTTGCGAATAGCCGCGCCAAATCGATTTTCTTTGAACGTATTGTCATCGGATATATTTTCATAAAAAACGTCGGTATTGGTATTAAACGAAGATGCGTCAAGCGCAACATCCCAAAAACTGAATGCATTTTTGGTGTATCTGTAGCCTATGTTCGCACCTAAAACTCCGATATTATTATACGGGGCGTCGCTATACACAGGACGAGCGCCAGTTCTGGGTAAGTGATTTCTGTCTGTGCGACCGGTGAAACCAAGATCGAACCGGCTTCTTTTTCCGGCATAATGAATCATTCCCAAGCCACCATCCATGTTGCGAAAAGAGCTGGTTTGTTCGCTGTCATCTTCCAGATAACTGCCAGAAGACAAATTATGAAAGTTTCCTGTTACAATTGTGCGATCTGAAACGGGTAATTCAAGATACACATCGGCTTCGGGAGCCATATAGTTGCCAATTCCGGTTGTACTCCATAAACGAAAGCGCTCGGGATGACGATGAAACCGGTAAGATGGAGGCGCTGGACGGTCGAGTTCTGAAATAGGCAAGCTGGCCACGACTTGCTCGGGTGTTTCGATAAACGGCATCCGGTTCGGATCGATTTGAAACACACGCGGTCGCGGATTGAAACCCAAAATTGGTTGGCGCATAATTCCCGGGAAACGCGCCTGAAACTCGCCTCTGATTTCAATATCCTGCGGATCGATATCCGGGAGCAACGTTGATGGAGTCGCATCTTGTGCAACTAATACGTATGGCGCGAAACTCAAAATTAGTACAGACAGAAATCGTTTCAAAATACCAGTATTGATTGTTGTGGAGGGGGTTCTCATCGTATAAACATATAAGATAAGGATTCTAGATGGTTCTACATTATCCTTCTGCATCAACGAATAAGTTCCGAAAAAGGTATTTCACTTGACTTATTGTTTTTGTTTCTGAATTGATTAACTAAGTAAAATATTAGCGTTAAAACAATGATGGTTATCATATTAGCCAAATGATTTACAGTGGCATAGGCTAGTGCCGTTATTGAGGGCACTGCATATAAAACAACCATTCCTTGTTGAACAATATAGTGAAAGGTTCCGATTCCGCCCGGCGATGGCAGCATCACGCCAACGGCGCCGATAACTGTGATAACAAACGCCTGTTCCCATCCAAACGCGAACGTTTCCGGAAATCCGAATGCAAAAAAGGGCAAAAACGACATCAGAATGTATCCGCCCCAAATTATGATGGTATACAGAACAAATAGCGGCCAGTTTTTTAGATTTCGGATGGAAATCAGACCTCTGACAAAGCTTTTCATCATGGAAGCCGGTTTTGCGACAAACCCGTCGGCTCGCTCCGTTTCGTCGGCTACGGAAACCTTTTTTCGAGCGCTTCTTCTTCTCAAATACCAAATCAGTCCGATTGTTAGAATAAACCCGGCCCCAATTACTAGTAACCCTGTCGTTGATGTTAATACTGTAATATACCAGGCGCCGTCTTCGCCAAAGATTTGATTCACCAGTCGCTGATCTGTAACTAAAAGTATGAAGGTAACCAAGAGCATGAGAAGCATCATGAACAAGTCGATAAGCCGTTCCGATACGATTGTTCCGAATAGGCGGGTTGTTTCGATTCCGGTGCTTTTGGCCACATAAACGGCTCGCAAAACCTCGCCGGCCCGCGGAATCACCATGTTTGATGTCAATCCGTAAAGCAGTCCCGAGAAAAGTGTAACCCGGCTGTTTGATGTGCCCGTTTCATCGTCGAGAACCATTTTCCAGCGTTCTGCTCTGATGTAATTCCCGATGGTAACCACGAAAGCAAAAGGAATTGCCCACCAATAGGTTATGCTTTTTAGCTCAGAGATAACATCACCCGAGTCTACCTCTCTCAGACTTAGCCAAATGAATACAGCTGCAATTGATAATCCTATTAACAGGTGAATGATTCGTTTGACCATTTATCGTTTATTCTCTGAGGTCAACTACTTCGGTATCAGCCGGGTAATCGAGCGTAAATAGATCACTGCGCATTCTTTCGAAGCGGCCAAATCGAAAATTTGTGCGTACGGAATTGTCCATTTGATCGATCGCATCAATTTGCATAGGACTTCCATCACGCGAAACGCGGATATTCACCTTGCTGAAAAGCTCAAACGGGTCGTCTGATGTAATTAAAATCGTGGTTGTTCCATCGTCTCCTGTAGAATCCTGACTCCGAAATGTGGCCTCGCTACTACCAAAAAAGCGCGACGGGGCGAATTCATCTTCCTCTGCGTCGTAATGGCTGATGATTACCCTTTTCTGGCGCACGTTATAAACGGTAGATACATCGCCGTTGACCACAATTTTCTGATCGGGAGTGTCGATTCGATAGCGATCTTTGCTAAACCAGATAGTTCCGTACGTTTCGGTAGTTTCATCGGTGAAGGAATCTGTAAAAAAGTGACTCATTTCAGCGCGGAACACCACATCGCCGCTAAAGCGCTCTTTCAATTGCTTCAATGCCGGGGAATCGTTTGCTTGAAGCGTCGCCGCAACAAACAGCAAAATGGTGACCAAAATTGTGATCTGTCGTGTCATATTAATTGAGGTCGAGGCTTCGGAGGTGTTCATATAGTTCATCTTCATCGGCTATTAGTACTTCACGTGCAGTACTACCCTGGTACGGCCCAACAACTCCAGCAGCATAAAGCTGGTCAATTATTCGTCCGGCCCGGTTATAGCCAAGTTTAAGTTTGCGTTGAATCAACGATACCGATCCCTGCTGATGCAAAACCACTACTTTCGCAGCTTCCTGAAACAAATCGTCCCGATCGTCGAGCTCTGGTATTCCGCTGTCGTTCGCATTGGGATCTTCGATTTTAGGCAAGTAATACGGATTATTATACCCAATCTGATTTCCAATAAACGCGTTAATACGCTCTACCTCTTCGGTCGAAACAAAGGCATTTTGCACCCGGACCATCCGGCCACCGTTAGATATCAACATATCTCCTCTACCAACGAGTTGATCGGCCCCCATCGTATCTAAAATTGTTCGGGAGTCGATTTTTGATGCAACTTGGTATGCAATTCGCACCGGAAAGTTAGCTTTTATCGTTCCTGTGATAACATTTACGGATGGGCGCTGCGTTGCAACTACGAGGTGAATTCCCACGGCACGTGCCAACTGGGCGATTCGGGCTATAGGTTCTTCGATCGCTTTTCCGGCCGTAATCATAAGGTCGGCCAACTCATCGATAACCACGACGATGTAAGGCAAGTGCCGATGACCTAAATCATCTTCCAGTTTGCCCTCTTTGAATTTCTCATTATACGAGCGAATGTCGCGAACCATGCCCATTTTTAGCAGATCATAGCGGTTATCCATTTCCAGAACCACGCTACTGAGCGCTTCCATCACCTTACTTGTATCGGTGATAATAGGTTCATCCATGTCGGGCAGCGTAGCCAAAAAGTGCTTTTGAAGATGGCGATATAGGGCTAGCTCAATTTTTTTCGGATCAACCAGGACAAATTTGAGGTTCTCGGGATGACATTTATACAACAAACAGGTAATGATGGTGTTTATTCCCACCGACTTACCCGATCCCGTTGCACCGGCAATAAGCAAGTGTGGCATCGTGGTAAGGTCCACCATAAACACTTCATTTTCGATCGTTTTACCGAACGCAACCGGCAGATTCATCTTAGATTCCACGAATTTTTTCGTGTTGATAAGCTGCTTGATGTAAACCGTTTCACGTTTTCTGTTCGGGACCTCGATTCCGACCGCTGATTTACCCGGAATCGGGGCGATGATTCGGAGTCCGTGAGTTGCCATCGCCATTTTCAGGTCGTTCGCATAGCTCTCAATCTTGCTAATTTTAACATCGGGGGCAGGTTGTAACTCATACAGCGTCACCGTCGGACCAACCACAGCCTCGATGCCAACAATCTCAATACCGTGTCGTTTAAGCTTATCCAGAATGATAAGCTTGTTCTCTTTGATTTCTTCGAAATCGACCTCGTTACCATCAAGTGGAGGCGAATCAAGCAAATCAATAGTCGGGAATTTGTACTTAATAACCGGGATACTTTGCTCTTGCTGAGCTTTTTCAAGATCGCGGGACTTCGCTTGTTCTTCCTCTTCGCCCACAGAGACGGTAATTTCCAGATCGTCTTCGGTTTCGGCGGGAAGTTGCTCTTTTTCCTTCTCGAGGATCGCGCGGTCGGGCATGATGCTGGTTCGGGATTCCTCGGCCTCGGATTTACGGCGCTCAGATTCCTGCTCGGTAGAACGCCTCACCATTTCTTCGTGCGATAGCTTCTCGGTTTGGTCTAGTTTCGTGGCCGAACCTTCTCCCGCGGCCTTGGTTTGCATGGTAGAAGGCTCCACATTCGATGGATTTCCATTGGTATTGACATTCGAAGCCCCAGAAGAATTCGACGAAACGTTGGTAGACGAAGACGCAGTTGCGTCGGCAGCATCAGACGAATAAGCAGTTGTAGTCCTCGATGCGGAGGCAGCCTCAGCGGCAACTCGCGATGCCTCAGCCTTTTTCTCCTCACGCTTAGCGCGACGCTCTTCCATCCAATCCTTGACGCTTTCAGTCCAGTCGCGAACGCGATCTACTGTCGCCTGAATGTCCCGATCGATCAGCAACAACAGCAATACCAAAGAAAATGCCACAAGTAGAATAAACGATCCAATCGAACCGGTTAACATCAGCATTATCTGAGAAATCGCCAATCCCGATGCACCACTCCAGTTCTCAAAAGGCAAATCCATCTCAATATTGAACCAGCCAATGAAGGTTGCCAACAATATCATACCACTTAGGGTCAAAATGGCAGGCCATTGCAGATCAGAAACCGATTTATGCCGAAATGTAAACCAGCCCAGTTGCATAACCAGAAACGCAACCAACACGCTGATGTAGCCAAAGAATTGCTGCACCAAAAAATGCGACATGTACGCACCAACTACGCCCAAACCATTACTGATTCGTGCATTGGCCATAGGGTCGGGACGCAACAATGCACCAAGTCCGCTATCAGAGATTACCACATAATCATCGGGTTTATGCGTAATAATGCTGATAGCCGTAAGCACGCCGATAACCATCAGTAATAACCCTGTTATCTCAATCTTTCGATCGGGAGTCAGAACTGGCTTTTTGGCAGATTCAGGCGTTGGTGATACTTTTTTTCTAGCCATAATTAAATTCGGATAATTCCTTCATCCACTACTGGCACGAACTGAAATTTATTTAGCTCGCAACAGTATGCAATATCTTCTCCATATCCCATTTCTACAAGACGCTTGGCATGATTTGATACAGAAACCGTATCCAAAATGGTGTCTTTGTATCGATCGTATAGTCCAAAGGCGACTTTTGCACCATCTTTTGCATCATCAGGCAAATTGCCCTCATAATAAGTGCTGACGATATAGCCGGCACAAAGGACGTCCTCAAGCGATAAACGGCCTTTCCATCCGGCACAAACGATGATAATTTCCGATTCGTCGTCTATTACCGACTTTGCCACAGCCGCAGCATTGAGAAATCCGGCCACAATAACCTTCGATGCCAACGTACTTCGGGAAATTGCACGGGTTCCATTTGTCGTTGTTAATATAAGTGTTTTGCCCTCAACAACATCATTGGTGTATTCTGATGGAGAGTTGCCAAGGTCGTAACCTTCTATTTGCTTTCCGTCACGCTCGCCGCAAAGGAGGCAACCAGAAGGATCCAGATTTTGGGCAATTTTGCTGGCCTCACCCATATCTGCAACCGGAATCACACTTTTTGCATTATTCGACAGGGCTGTAATTATGGTAGAACTAGCTCGAAGCACATCCACCACTATGACCGTTTTCCCCCTAACGTCGTCTTCTGAAAGGGATAATCCGGTCGTGTAAACATCAATATTTTTACTCATACGTTTATTTTCGCTTTAAAAATGGGGGTCGGTCAATAATCGCCGGAAACAGGTTATTACGGATTTCAATAAATACATTCGTACCACTAACGGCCTCAGCGGCATCAACGTATGCCATTCCGATGCCTATTCCCAATGTTGGCGACTTGCCTCCGCTAGTAACTGTTCCGATTTGTCGACCTTCTTCGTTTTTCAGGATGTAGCCACTTCTGGGAATTGCCCGTTTATCGGTCGTGGTGAATCCCGTTAATTTTCGTTTAACTCCTGTTTCTTTTTGTGCCAGGAGGGCGTTTCTACCGCAAAAATCTCCTTTTTCCAGTTTCGTGACCCATCCGAGTCCGGCTTCTAAGGGAGTGGTTTCTTTGCTGATGTCGTTTCCATAAAGCGCAAAACCCATTTCAAGACGAAGGGTATCTCTGGCGCCGAGCCCGGCCGGAAGTATTCCTTTTTCAAAACCTGCTTCAAGTATGTAGTCCCAAATTTTGACTGAGTCTACTTTTCTGCTGTCGAAGTAGATTTCGAAGCCTTTTTCGCCTGTATAACCGGTTGCCGACAAAATCACGTCGTCGAATCCGGCAAAATTCCCCGTTTCAAAGGTGTAAAATGCAATTTCGCTGAGGTTAACCTTTGTGAGTTTCTGGAGTATTTCGACCGATTTCGGACCCTGAACCGCGAGCAGGCACATCGAATCGGATTCGTCTTCAATGGTAGCACCGAACGATTCGTTAAGTTTAAGTAGCCACTCGAGGTCTTTGTCTTTGTTTGAAGCGTTTACCACCAGCATGTAGTTGTCATCGGCGATTTTGTAGACAAGTAAGTCATCCACAATCCCACCATCTTCGTAGCACATTGCTGAATACTGAATTTTACCCGGGATTAGTTTCCTGGCGTCGTTAACCGTGGCAAACTGAATCAAATCCAGCGCCTTCGGAC
>JAIUMT010000083.1 GCA_022565415.1 Balneolales bacterium
AATACTAGAGTAGAGCAAAGGCTGTCTACTTAAAAATTGTTATTCCTTGACTTTGTGTCCGTGCGAGAAACAAAGAAAGCGGTTACGAAGAAACGACGTGATTACAGATCGGCTCAGAAACCAATGCCACAATAATGTGTCGTATTGTCTATAATACACTTCGCCATCAAAGCATAAAAAAAGGGCGTCCTTTTGAGACGCCCCTAGATTGCTAACAGAGAACTTATACGGCAACCGACTCTTTCGTTTTATGAGCGGCGCGCGGCTTAAGTCCGAGTAACTCAAACATTTCTTTATCTTCGTCGATATCGTTATTGCTGGTGGTAAGCAACTTTTCTCCGGCAAAAATCGAGTTCGCACCGGCCATGAAACAAAGCGCTTGCTCAGACATTGGCATTTCAACCCGGCCGGCCGACAAGCGAACCATGGCTTTAGGCATCAGAATTCGGGCAGTAGCGATCATCCGCATCATTTCCCAAACTGATACGCGTTTCTGATTTTCCATCGGAGTTCCCTCAACAGCAATAAGTGCATTAACAGGCACTGATTCAGGATGTTCGGGCAACGTTGCAAGGGTATGAAGCATATTCAACCGGTCTTCGTGCGCTTCGCCCAACCCGATAATTCCGCCAGAACAAACAGATATTTTTGCTTTTTGAACATGTGAGATGGTCTCCAGCCGATCTTGGTACGTTCTGGTGGTGATAATTCTGGAGTAATAATTCTCGCTGGTGTCCAGGTTATGATTGTAGGCGGTCAGTCCGGCTTCTTTTAGTCTCAATGCTTGTTCTGGAGTAAGCATACCTAAAGTAGCACAAACCTCCATTCCCATGTCATTCACTTCGCTCACCATGCTCAAAACCTGATCGAAATCTTTGTTATTTCGAACTTTTCTCCAGGCAGCACCCATGCAAAATCGTGTACTTCCAGATTCAGCGGCTTTCTGAGCAGCCTCACGAACTTCATCAAGCGGCAGAAGTCCGGCAGGATCGATTTCAGTATTGTATCGGGCAGACTGCGGACAGTACGAACAATCTTCAGGACAGCCTCCTGTTTTGATTGACAATAACGTACAAACCTGAACCTCTCCAGTGGCCTGATGTTCACGATGTACCACAGAAGCGCGAAAAGCGAGTTCCATCAACGGCATGTTGTAGATTTCACGCACTTCATCGAGTGTCCAGTTATTTCGAATATCACTCATAAATCAAATTTATTCATTAAAGTAGAGCCCAATACGGCATGTTAATGGGGCTAAATTAGGCATTCTGAGATGGAAAATACATCATAATCTCGAAAAGGCAGGGCTCGAAAACGAGAAATATTTATTTCAGATGCTTTGTCGCTTGCATAATCGGAAAAACAGTATATTTTCAAGCCAAATTAAAAACTCTAATCAGCAATAAATAACTCTTGTATGGATGTTCTCGTGTCGGGCAAAACTTCATTTAAGGTAGAAGTTCCATATAAATTGATTGAAACCGGTAAGCGGGGTAATAAACCGTTGATTGTCTATTTACACGGTCGGGGACAGAATCTGGAAATATTTGAACGTCTGATGAAACCCATGCTTGAACTTGAAGCCTATCATTTGTTCATTCAAGGTCCGTATGCCGACTCAGAACTCACCGGCAAACGTGAAAAATGGGGATACATGTGGTATCTTTACAACGGAAAGCAGGGTTCATTCTTGAAATCACTCGAGTATTCTGCCGAGTTCATTCAGGAAGTCATCGATCACGTTATTCAGTTTATTTCCGTTAGCAGACTCTGTGTGCTCGGGTATTCAATGGGCGGATATCAGGGTGGTTATTTCGGTATGACGCGCTGGAAACACACCAACGAAATGATTGTAATAGGTGGTCGTTTCAAAACGGAAGTGCTTACAAAAGCGAAGTTCGAACGCCTCAAACATCAGCATATTCTTGCCTTACATGGCAACAAAGACGACATCGTGAGCCCTGATCGCCAAAAAGAAGAAATCGAACGGTTCAGGAACAAGGGTATCAATGCTGAGTTTATTGGGGTTAATGAATCACATAAACTGACTCACCGTTACATTAAGGAAGCAATTGCGTGGCTCGGGAAATTGGGCTACAAGAAAGTCAGTAATCAACAATAATTATCAAAATAAGCTTGTTTTGTTCTGATTTTATCTATATTTACAACAATTAGAATCTAGATAAGACAGTAGTAAAAAAATTAGTTATCAATATGCGAATACTTGTCATAGAGGACGATGATGTTGTAAGAACGTTAGTCCAGCGGGTTTTGGAGAAAAATGGACACGAAGTCTACTCGGCACCGGAAGCGGAAACCGGCGAGAAACTTGCCTCCCAACAACATTACGATTGTATTATCCTGGATTTGGCATTGCCAGACAAGAGCGGTTTAGACGTTTGCTCTGATTTGCGCGAAAAAGGTATAAAAACCCCAATTCTAATACTATCTGCCAGAAAGAACATCGATACGAAGGTACTCGGATTGTCTTCCGGCGCGGATGACTACCTTACCAAGCCATTCGACAACAAAGAGTTACTTGCCCGAATCGACGCCATTACACGTCGTACACGTGACGTTGCTGATGGGGGCTCTGCATCAACTGGTAGCACCACAGAAATTCTTCGCTGTGGCGAACTCGAGTTGAATCTCATCAAACGTGAATTTACCATCAATGGGAATCAAGTCTGGCTTACCAACAATGAATTCAATCTCATGACGTATTTCATCCGAAATATCGATAAAGTTGTTGAAAAAGAAGAGCTTGCAGATAAAGTATGGGGTATCAAATTCGATACACAAACCAATTTTATCAACGTTTATGTGAGCTACCTGCGTAAGAAAATCAGCGAAGAAACCGATCGCGAGTACATTCAGACTGTTCGCAAACGCGGATTTATACTTATGAGTAATCCTGATGCACCCCTGATTTAGTTTTCAGGCGACATCAGGAAAATCTAGCATACAGAATCGCGAAAGCTTTTACCCAAGCATTAAGCGCGGCCTCAATCACATCCGGGGAGGCTGCCTTTGCTTCTACAACGGTATTATTGTGGCTCAATGTTATTGTGGCGACCACAAGCGCATTTGTGCCCGGACTCAGAATTTCAAGTTGATGATTGGTTAGTTCTACCGGTAGTATGCCGGTAGTGATTTTATTCAACGCTCCCAATACGGAATCGAGTGGACCAACCCCATCATGCGTCATTTCGAACGATTGCCCGTTTGCCTCGACCGTTACCTGCGAATGTACAAGTCCGTTTCTTTTCATGATAATACTGTAATCCACTACTTGTACCGGGAATTGTAGCGCAGAATCCTCATCAAAAACAAGGGTTTGCAACGCTTCCTGTTCCTTCGGAGTTAGTGATTTTCCCTTCTTATTGATTCTTTGCAGGTAGTTTTCGAAAATTCGTTGCTTATCTTCGCTGAACCGTACCTGAGTCAAGATTGTATCTCGAGGTTTGCCGAACGACTGTGACTGCAAAATCGGATATCCCGACCCGATGAAATCCAGAACTTGCACCAAATCATTTTTGAGAACTGGTGAGGGAAGAACATTTTTTGCTACGACTCCGGTGTCTTTGAGTCCGGTGCCGGTTAGCACAAGCAAGCACCGATGTCCTTTAAAAAAATCGATATTTAGTTTGAGGGCTGCGAGTGGTAGGGCACAGGCTGGTTCAGTGAAGATCCCCTCCGAAATGGCCATTTCTCGGAGAGACTCGAGAATATCACTCTCAGAAACGGTGAAGGCGCGGCCGTTGGTGTCATCGATACCCATTAAAACCTTATGAAAATCAATAGGGTCTGCAGCTGCGACGGCCGTTGCCAAGGTCGAAACGGACTCGTGAACCACTTTTTTTCGCTTGAATATCCCTTCAACAACGGGAGATGACTGCTCGGGTTGTACGCAAATAAGCTGAGGAATGACGTCACATTTTCCGGCTGACTTCGCTTCTTTAAATCCTTTATGAATCGCACCGAAATTTGTGCCGCATCCAACCGGGATTAAAACGGTGTCGAACATGTAGGGCTGCTGTTCTAGTAATTCAAAACTAAACGACTTTTGTCCCTCTTCGCGAAATACATAATCTCCGGCCAGATAATAGTTTCCTGATTTAGCAAATTGTTTGCAAAGCTGTTCACAAGCCGAAAAATCCCCCTTAATTCGTAAAACGGTCGCATCAAATATGTTCACCTGGGCAATCTTCGCTTCGGAGGTGTTCTCTGGCACAAATACGTAGCACGGGATATTGAAATAGCAGGCGTACATGGCCACCGATGCCGCCATATTTCCGGTAGAAGCCAAGCAAATAGCATCGGCGCCGAGCTCTTTTGCTTTGAGCACCTCAACGTAGGTGCCACGGTCTTTAAAGCAACCCGACGGATTTTGTAGCTCCATTTTTGCCCAGATTTCGGTGCCGTAACGCTCGCTGAGATTGTCTAATCGACGGAGTTCGGTGGGGGCATGCCTGAGGGGGTCTGGTATCGGGTTCGCTAAGGGATACTGAATTTGATCGCTAGCCTGATTGTACCTAACCGTTAGCACCCCTCCACATTTGGTACAATAGGTAGAGGTCACACGCTCGTCGTTGATGGCATTGCAAAGCAAACAGTTAACGGTGTAATGTGACATAAATTCTAGGGGCTGATGGTAGCTATAGACTACTTATTTAAGCTAGAGGCATTAATATAATTTCCTCGAAATCCAGATCCAATTCTTCGAGAATAGGTCCGGCAATTGACTCGATTTCGGATTCTTCGTATTCGTCGAGTCCGCCAATTTCAACATACAACGTGTCGGACGGCTCGTGTAAAAACCAGCGAGCTTTATCAGTTTCGAAGACTTGTTTTAGCGTAGAGACCAGTTCCTCAATGTCGGATTCGAAACGGGTCAGGTCATCATGTTCCATTTTGCAGATTTTATTAAAATTAAACTGAAAAATAACTTAAAAACGGAGATACTTCCTACATCAGTTTACCGGTTTGCTTACATTACTGCACACGTAGGCTACCATTTGATTATTTAATGAACAATCATGCCATTCGATAAACTCAACGAACTCTCAGAACAGAAAGATAGGATAATACTCGGACTGATGTCGGGTACTTCGGTAGACGGACTCGATCTCGCCGTTTGTCGCTTTTCAGACAGCGGGATTAACACTTCGTATGAAATCCTAAATCATGGCACGGTTGATTACACCGACGAACAACGTGATATTTTACTGAATTTCGCCTCAGCGGAGACGGTAAATATGGAAAAGCTGTGTATTTATCACGCTGAGTTATCGCACTGGCATGCATCCATGATTCGCTCCAAGTTATCTGAGTGGGGCATGGCGGCTTCAGACATTGATTTAATCGCTACTCACGGACAAACCATACGCCACGCTCCCAAACGAATTCATAAGATCGATGGTCTTCCGAATTCAACTTTTCAGCTGGGTGATGCCGACCACTTAGCTTATTTGACCGGCATTCACACCGTCAGTGATTTTCGACAAAAGCACGTAGCTGCCGGAGGGGAGGGCGCTCCACTAGCTGTCTACGGCGACCAAATTTTGTTTAACAGTCCGGGCAGTTACCGGGTTCTGGTGAATATCGGAGGCATATCCAACATCACAATTCTGGATGGAAAGGGTTCCGGTGACCTCCCCGTCACGTTCGATACCGGACCTGGAAACACTCTTATGGATCAGGTTGTTCGCCAGCGTTTGTCGCCTCAACGGATTGATAACGGTGGTGAAATCGCATTTTCGGGCAAAATACACGTCGGATTTCTGAAATCACTGAAATCCCATGAGTTTTTTAGTCAGACCCCGCCCAAGACAACCGGACCTGAACTATTAAGTCCGTCGTTTGTAAAAAAAGCCCTGGAAGAATCGGGCTCCAGTGACCTCCCAGTTAAAGATATACTGGCAACATTGAACCGATTCACAGCCGAAACTATTGCAGACTCCATCCGAACGTACGGAAATCCGCCAGCATCATTTAGTGTGTACATAAGCGGCGGAGGGGTTCATAATCGCACGCTGATGTGGAACTTGCAGGATTGTCTTCCCGAAGCCGATGTAATGAATTTCGATAAGCTCGGTGTCAATGCCGATGCCAAAGAGGCGCTATTCTTCGCAGCCATGGCCAACGAGTTGGTATGTGGAAATAGGTTTCCTGTCCTGGGCGAAGATGGTAAAATTCGCATTGTGCGGTTTGGCAGAATCAGCTTTCCAGATTAAAAACAGGGGATGGTTAATAGTACCTTAACAGTCAATCATCCCGAATATCATTAGTTTACCAAAAACCTAAAACAACAAATATTGGCATTATGGCAAATTACTCAAGACGCGATTTTCTAAAAACGGGAGCATTATCGGGGCTAGTAGCCGGTACCGTATTTGCAGGCTGTTCTACTGGCTTGAACGGTCGTGAAACTAAATGGAAAGGCGAAGCTAAGAATGTCATCATTATGGTGAGCGATGGAATGAGCATCGGCACGCTGAGTATGGCCGATCAGATGAAACGCATGCAACACGGATCTGCTTCGACGTGGGTTTCGCTCTACGAACAGAATATTTTAAAACGCGGTCTGATGGAGATGACCTCTGCGACCTCCATAGTTACCGATTCGGCTGCCGCTGCAGCATCATGGGGGTGTGGTCACAGAGTCCCTAACGGATCGCTGAACATCGGTGCGAACGGCGAAGAACACACTCCGATTTTTACACACTTCCGAAATGCCGGAAAGAAAACGGGTCTTGTAACAACCACTCGAATGACCCACGCAACTCCATCAGGTTTCATCGTGAACGTGGCATCGAGAGGCGAGGAAGATGCTATTGCAGCCCAGATGCTCGATCGCGGAGCTGATGTGTTATTTGGCGGTGGAAATGCACATTTTGCTTCAGATAAACGTGATGATGGTCGGGACTTGTATGCCGAGTTTCAGGCTAAGGGATATCAGGTTGCGCGTTCGAAGTCTGATATGAAGAGCTTGTCGTCTGACGGACCAGTTCTGGGTATTTTCGAAGAACATCATTTGCCTTACACAGTCGATCATGTTAACAGTGATGAACTCAAAAACCGTGTTCCAACGCTCGCTGAAATGACGGATGTAGCCCTTGGACGACTAAGTGGTAGCGAAGGATTCATCCTTCAGGTTGAGGGCGGACGAGTTGATCACGCGGCACATCAGAACTGCGCAGCCGGACTCATTTACGATCAGCTTGCATTTGATGATGCCGTTGCTGTTGCCTACGAGTTCGCTAATGCAAATCCGGATACACTTTTGATTGTGACCACCGACCACGGGAATGCAAATCCGGCGTTGAACGGAACCGGTAGCGGTTATCGCGACTCAGATAGTATGTTCTTACGATTGTCAGAGTTCACAGGCACGAACAGCGTCATTTTAGATAATCTTTCATCGGATGACAGCCTTTCAAAAATCCGTGAAGTAATTGAGTACAATACGAAAATCGCAATCGACACAGATCAGGCTACGATGCTTCGTAATGCCATGCGACGTGAATATCGGGAAGCTTACGCGCGAATGAACTCGGCCAACCCTGTTTTAGGACGAATTCTAGCCAATTACACAGCCGTGAGTTTCACCAGTGGTGCTCATACATCCGATTTGGTAGAATTGGGGGCCATGGGGCCGGGAAGCGAAACCATCAACGGATTCTACAAGAATACCGACCTATTTACCTTGATGATGGAAGCAGCGGGAGTACCTGCGACGGTTTAAGTTCAGGTTATCGAAAGAAACCCGACTGATACTCGATATGGTTTTCTTAGAAGAAAGTAATCGAAGTCGAAATCAAATCGGGTTTATGTAAAACAACGATTTGCTAATCGGTTAGGTGAAATTGTAGCGACTCATTATAACCGAGTAAGCGAGGTTAGCCTCAAATTTCAAAGCCCTTTGTGCGTTGTGCAGGGGGCTTTTTTATTCGGTGTGCGTATGGTGACCGCCCGCCCAGTTTTGAAATTCAACCAGCTCCGAGCCCAAGCGCTCGCGCAGAACTCGACCCCGGTCGGCAACGCGCTTCTGAGCAACCTGATACTCTGCCCGACCTTCCTCGGTTTCGATGCGAATTGGATTTAGTCCATAGTCCGACAAATCGTACGGAGACGCCATCATATCGACCTCACGAGTATCCCAAGCTAGTATAAATGCCTCTGCAAGTAGATCCGAGCTAACCCACGGATAAAACTTGTAGCACCATTTGTACAAATCCATATTGGCATGAATGCACCCGCCTTGCTCGAAATCGATGCGGTTCTGCACATCCGGCTGAAGCTTGTTCAGCGGTTTTGCCTCATCAGTGAAGAACCGATACGCATCAAAATGAGAACAGATAATATTCTGAGAATCGACGAATTTAGCGATATCTGATGGTTTCATCCGCAGGGGTAGTTGTTCGTGACGAACTTCTTCGGCTTTATAAACCATCGCCCACTCGTGAAGTCCGAAGCACCCAAACGAAACCGGTCTTTCAAGTATGGTTTGTTGTAATCGAATTATCCAGTCTAATGAGGATGCTCGCTTTTGAGGGAAATCAGCTGGATCTAACATCCAGCCGTCGTCGGTGAGTTTGTATAGTTTGTCGGATGGAGTCCAGTCGTGGCTAACGGCCTGTTGAATGCCCGGACCCCAACTCAACAATTTTCCTGCCCGGAAGCTATAGTATTCAAACAGGAAATCGGTAACTGGCTGACGAGCATGATTACTTCTTGCCTTAAGATAGGGTTCAATAATGGGATTCAAGCGCTCTACATGGTCTTTTGCTGCTTGTTTCCAATCGGTAATAACGGGAATCTCGGTTCGTATCATAAGTCAAATATACAGACTATTTAAACCAGTCGCAGAAGCAAGTAATCGGGTATAGGATTGGAAAAATGCCGATATTAGATGCGAATAATTAGACAATAAAGAATCTTAAAAAATATTACCTGATGCGTACTGTTATTGAAAAATCGCTGTTGGAGAATACTATTTCATACCCGACTTACCGCCAATTGATTGATGATTTACTTGTCGAAGGGAAAGTCACCGGACCAAATCAATCTGAGTCCCTGGCGCATTACACCAAAATGAATGTTGCCCGGATGAGACGTCACGAAAAAACAACTAAGTTGCCGGAGTCGTTGCTATCTGTAACAGCAAATCTGAGTAGAAATGTTGTTTTATTGGTCCTCACCGAAGGATGGTGCGGAGACGCTGCCCAAATCTTGCCCGTAGTCCAAAAAATTGCCGAAACAACCGATAAAATCGATATTCGTGTGCTTTTGCGTGATGAAAACCTTGAAATAATGGATCGTTACCTGACTAACGGAGCCCGTTCAATACCCATAATCGTCGGACTAGACTCGGAAACGATGGAAGAATTGTTTGTTTGGGGTCCGCGACCGAAACCAGCCGCCGAATTATTTGCCTCGTTGAGGGCAGCCCAAGCGCCTCCAGCGGAGGTAGCCGAAGAACTACACAAATGGTACGCAAAAGACCGGTCGGTCACATTACTAGCCGAAATCGAAGACGTCTTAGCTAGTATTTAAGTTCCGGTTTGACCACTTAGAATGCGATCGCTGGTTCTTTACTTAATAAGCATCATAGTTCGGGTTTGACTTACCACCGATTCATCGATCAACGACCGGGCAGTCATTTTGTAGAAATAGGTTCCGGAAGCCAAGTTGCTGGCAATGAACGGTAATTGATGTGCACCCGACTGGTATGTAGAACGTGTTAGCAATCGCACGGTTCTTCCCATGCTGTCGAAAACGGTGATTTCCACTGTGGCGGCATTATCGAGCGTAAACTGAATAACCGTTTCCGGGTTAAACGGATTAGGATAGTTATTTTCAAGTTGTGCAAAATTCGGTAGCTGCGTACTTACTTCATCAGATATTGAGCTCGGAATCGGTGTAATTTCGAGTAGCTGCACGTCGGCGCCGGGGAGCAGAATATCCGGTATGCTGATGTTTCCGGGTAATAGCCTCTCATCAATTTGAACACGCATGGTGTCGCTAAATTGCTTTACAATTCCCGCCGAAGAAGCCAACCACGTTCGGATTTTATAACCCTCAAAAAATGGAAACTCGATTACACTTCTGGTCGGTACTCCTGTAAACGTTGTTCTGATGCCAATTTCAGCAGTTACCGACAAGTGATTATCAAATACAATCGTGTTGAATTCAGCCATTGGCAAGGTTATGCTTTCATCTTCTTGTCGAATAAAAAACATAGTTAAAATTACATCAATTGAGTCTTCAACTGTGACAAACGCGCTATTGATTGCATCCGATAAAAGCTGCGGAGTTTCAATACGCTGACGTACTTTGTTCAATGTAACCGCCTCTCCAATTGCAGAGGATACTATAAATAGGGTAGTTTCGGTTATTCCGTCGAAAGAAACATCGGGATCGGGTTCGTCTCCGAAGAACTCAAAAAAATCCAATGGCTCCCTCAGACTAGCCTTAACGGTATCGCCGGAGAGAGTCCAGGTTTGAAGTCCACCCGGAACAGATGCAATTTCAAGCTTGGTAATTCCAGGAACTGATTTGTCTACCGTGATAAGTTGGTCGGTACGCTGAACGTTTTGAGTGGTGCTGTCATTTAAGGTTGTGATGGAATTATATTTCCAAATTGTGCCGGGTTCAGAGGGGAAGTAATCTGCGGCCGACTGGGAAAAAACGGTCATAGGCGCGACAGCGAGTGACACAACAAACCAAAAGCGTGTGAGAATAGTATTCATAACGAGGGTATTTCGGGCAAATGATGGAATAAGTTTATAAAAACATTTTACGAAAGTATTTAATTCCGTCAAACACGCTAAAAACTTTATCTTTAACGAACTAATTTACGACCTCATGATCGACAACAAACAAGCCTTTTTCAACCATATTGCTCAGACTAGCGACTCGCCGATTGCGCTTGAAATATCGCACGCAAGCGGACCCTTTCTGTACACCACCGATGGAAGCAGATACGTAGATTTCATATCTGGAATTGCAGTGAGTTCATTGGGACATTCGCATCCAGAGGTCGTCAAAGCCGTTCAGGAGCAAGTTGCCCGGCACATGCATGTTATGGTGTACGGGGAATTCATCCAAAAACCGCAAAGTGAGTTAGCGGGGCTTTTGGCCAGTCAGCTACCCGAATCCTTACAACGCATCTATTTTGTTAATTCGGGTACGGAGGCGAATGAAGGTGCGCTTAAACTGGCGAAAAAAGCCACCGGACGTCAGCGAATGATCGCATTTCGCAACAGTTATCATGGAGATACACACGGCGCCCTCAGCGTTACCGGCCGCGATGTGTACAGAGATCCGTACCTGCCATTATTGCCGGGTGTTCACTTTCTGGATTTCAATGCAAAAGATCAGATTGAGCAAATTGACGAAACCGTCGCCTGCGTCATACTAGAGCCGATTCAAGGTGAAGGCGGAATTATTCCGGCGGATGTAAACTGGTTGAAATCCCTGCGTGAGCGATGCACCGAAACCGGAACATTGCTCATTTTCGATGAAATTCAGAGTGGATTTGGTCGTACTGGTAAACTGTTCGCATTTATGCATTACGGGGTGGTTCCAGATATTTTATGCATGGCAAAAGCGATGGGTGGAGGGATGCCAATTGGGGCATTTGCCTCATCCGACCAGATTTTCGAAGCCTTTAAGTATAATCCGCCGTTAAATCATGTTACAACCTTTGGCGGACATCCGGTAAGTGCCGCGGCGTCTCATGCGGGTCTGAAGGTATTGCTGAGGGATAAATTAGCTGACCGGGCGGTCATCATAGAAAAGAAAGTCAAGGAAACGCTAAAAGATCCGTTCATAACGGAAGTCCGCGGAATGGGGGCGATGCTGGGATTGCAGCTGAAAACATTTGATCAGACCCGGCAGGTAGTCGAATACTGTATGGAAAGAGGGATTTTGCTGGGCTGGACACTGCACTCAAACACCCTCATACGACTTGCTCCGCCGTTGATTATCTCAGATGAAGTACTAGACGATACGCTCAAAGTGATTTTGGAGGCCATTCGTCGTTTTCCACCGGAAATGTAGACGAGAAGTATTGGCGGTAATATGATTTCATGATGTCGGATGAAGGTTAGTATCGATATCGTAGTGACTATTCAGAAAATTG
>JAIUMT010000084.1 GCA_022565415.1 Balneolales bacterium
AAAGCACTGCCAAGAGTAGCCGTGAGAATTCGTTGTTGTATTCCCCCTCCAGTCATACTTGATACTTCTGCAATATGATCATTGGAACCAAATCCGGTAATATTAGAATATAAGCGGTAGGATTGCGGCCCTTGAAATGTGCCACCAGACTCACTAGCTACCCCAACATTGATTTCGCTAAGGTTCAGGAGTTTGCCACTTTCGGCCGTGATAGTAAACTCATAATAATTTTGAGACATATTGAGTGCGCTTGTCCATCCTATCAGGAATACGTTATGTTGAGAACCACCCCAATAGCCGGTATCGTACGCGGCTGGTCCGGTAATTGTGATATTCGTGGCATTGACATCAGTAGCAACTGTACTTGGTGCAAGTGGGTTCGCGTTCCAAGTAATATCACGGGTTTGGTATTCGACCAGGGTTTGAGCAGTTGAATGAGGAACGGTCAAGCCGAGGAACATCAACACGAAAATGAACAGATATTGTACAGGTCTAATCATAACAACTAGATTTAAGGGGATTATTTGATGTGGAAGAAGACGAAAAACAACTGATAGACGATAGTGGACTGGATTTAAACGCTTACAAAAATCAATGTGACTATGCGACGATTTATACGGGGTATGATTCTTAGTGAGGTGAACAGTACAGATCTTTTTGCTGTATCAACGAGTGAGTATAACGGTTGCAAAGTAGTAAAATAAACCGAAAATCAAAACAATACTCTGAGGGATAGGAGTTTTTATAAAGTCATTCTAACTTTGGTAATCAAGAAATAAAAATTCGTTTTGTGTAACATACCAAGTTTTGGTATGTTGAAATAAAAATGGCTAAGACTATGTCAAAAAATACATCAATATTATTGGGCGACTACTTCGAAAGCTTTATTAAAGAGCAAATTCAGACGGGTAGGTTTTCCTCAGCAAGTGAGGTTATTAGGGCAGCATTACGAATGTTTGAGAGTTCAGAAGCCAAAAAATTAGAACTAATTGAAGAATTGAAAAAGGGAGAAAATTCTGGATTTGTGGATGATTTTGACGGACAAAGCTTTCTGCAGTCATTGCACGAAAAGCATGTTAACATCAAAGGATGAAATATAGGTTAAGTAAAGAGGCTGTTAAAGACCTCGAAAATATTTGGCTATACACTTTTGAAAACTGGTCTGTTGAACAGGCAGACAGGTATCTTAATCTGATATTAGATGAGATCAAGTTTGCTACGGAAAACCCACTATTTGGAACTAATCATGACCATATTCGTGAGGGATATTTCCGAACACGAGTAAATTCACATTTCGTTTTCTATAAGCTCTCAACAAAAGGTGAACTGATAGACGTTATTAGAGTTTTACATCAACAAGTGGATATAGACGAGAGGTTGCTCGAGTGAGGTAGACTGGTCACTAGGTCTTGCAAAGATGTGCAGACGAGTTTAAATCTATTCTGTCGGCCTCGGAACAACCTGACCTTGTGGCGTAATCATTTCATTCGGACGCGGTTTTACCATCGGGAAATTATGTACAGGAACATCGGGGTCGCGGTCGTGTGGCATATAGTGTGAATGATTACCGTGTGGAACCACAATATATTCCTGCTCGACGAATAGCCGATTCGAATCGATAATCACAAAAGCTGCAATTATTGCCACCAGAGCCAAAAAGAAAAGGCGTCTTTTTTTAGATAACGTCATGCTATAATCTGTACAAACGAAGTCGGATTTTAAAATTCCATTCAATTTCGGAGGTGGTTCACCTCAGTAAAACCACAGTTAATAATATACGGAATATCGGTTTTAGAACCTGCTATAATCAGATTCAAGCGCTGAATCATTATTTTTCGAGGTTTTGCTCAGTAGTAGTTACACGAAAGGGTGGATGCTTATGACAGAAACTCAGGTTAGAGTGCGTTTTTGTACTCAGTTTGTGTCGTGCATGGTCTACTTCTCAACTTCAACAAGTCGAATTCCATCACTCTCGAGCGTAATAATTCCCTCTTTGTACAACTTGCCAATCGCCTGCTTGAACGTCTTTTTGCTCATGTGGAGGCGGGCGGTGATATCGCCCGGATCACTTTTGTCGTGCAAATCCAGAAATCCGTCGTTTTCTTTCAATGTATCGAGGATTTTCTCAGCATTTGGTTCAATTTTCCGATAACCAATCGGACGAAGGGTTACATCAATCTGCAAATCTTCCCGAATCAGACCAATATATCCATCCAAACGGTCGCCAATTTTCACCGGCTGAAACACATCATTATGGTACACGAGTCCTTTGTGCTTGTTGTTGATGGCGACTTTGTAGCCGAGATCGGTGCACTGCCAAATGAGCAAGTTGACTTTTTCGCCCTCCTCAACCGTGATTTCCTCGTTTCGAAGCACTTTCTCGAGCCGGGCCGTGGCCGCAAGCCGATCCGATTGCTCGTCGAGGTACAAATAAACCAGGTACGATTGGTCCGCTTCCATCTTTTCCACCTGCTCGCGATACGGCACGAATAGATCTTTATCGAGTCCCCACTGCATCCACGCTCCCCGTTCATCGACGTTTCGCACTTTTAGCAAGCCAATCTCACCCAATGTGATAAGCGGTTCTTGCATGGTGGCCGTTAGCCGTTCTTCGTTATCTTTGTAGACAAAAACGCGAATCAAGTCGCCGGGCTTGGGTTTTCGCAGCGCCAGTCGTGTGGGGAGTAATATGCGGTCTGATGGAGGCTTTGGTTTAATGCGCTTGCCGTTAGCATCCGTTTCGGGTTCGTCGTCGGAACGTTTTGGTCTTCGGAATTGGGATTTTCCGGCTGAGCTTTGCGCCTCGTTAATGTTGGCGGCGGATTCGGAGTTGAACTCTGACGTTGGCTCGAAATTGGTTTTTGCCTCGCCATCTGTCTCTGCCGAAAAATCTTCGGGTTCCAGATCGAAATCGTCGTCGGTGTATCGAATACCGAAATTGGATCCGTCGCTGTTTGGGTTCACAAGGAAAAAGCCGAAATCAGACACTTCGTCTACTTTCAGAATTTGATATTCGCCGAGATTGTATAGTGTTTTTTCGTCCATGATGTGGGTTGACTATAATTTTATAGACGTTATGTGTTTCCCTATAATATACCGATAAACATTCTTACCTTACCCATATAAGCAAAATTACCGACTTAAATTCATTCACCATGCCATCAGTAGACGTTGTAAACGAAGTAGATCTTCAGGAAGTTGATAACGCCATCAACAATACCATCAAAGAAATCGCCACCCGATACGACTTCCGCGATTCCAAGACCGAAGTGGAATTCAACAAAAAATCTAAGGTTGTTTCGGTCGTTACCGAAGACAGTATGAAGGTTAAGGCTGTTAAGGAAATGCTTACGGCGAACTTTGTGAAACGAAACCTCAGCCATAAGTCAATTGAGTTTCAGGATCCCGAGGGCACATCCCATGGCGGACTCAAATTCAACGTGCTGCTCAAAGAAGGCATCAGCCGTGAAAATGCCAAGAAAATCATTAAACTGATTAAAGACACCAAGCTCAAGGTCCAGGCGTCGATCCACGACGAAAAGGTTCGTGTTACGGGCAAGAAAATCGACGATTTGCAGGAAGTGATGGCCATGTTGAAAAAAGAGAACCTGGAAATCCCGGTACAGTTCGAGAATATGAAGTAGGTTTCCGATTTACTTATTGCGTTTAAATGTTGCATATCTCGTCGTGACTCATCACTTTACAGTCGCACTAGTTACCCGATGAATTGTAATTGAACCATTATGTATCGTTCCACATCAGCCTTAATCATGTTTTTATTTGCTTCCCTGTTTGCGTCCAATGCCAACGCTCAGACCCCAATCCATCAGCAGTTTTATGACCTGTTCGACTCCTATAAAGAGTCGTCCATCACCGATAGGTACTCGAAACATGCCGACATCGAGCCGGTGATTTTATCACTCAGCGATCACGCAGATTTTACCGTTCAGATGGAGGGCCAGTCGGTTGAGGGGCGTCCAATTTACTTGGTAAAATGGGGAAATGGACCCAAAACGGTGTTTATGTGGAGTCAGATGCACGGGAATGAGCCAACGGCAACCATGGCGCTGATGGATATTTTCAATTTTTTGAAGGATGATGAACACGCTGATGTAAAACGTCGCTGGTCAGAGGAGATGACCTTGCTATTTGTTCCGATGGTGAATCCGGATGTGGCGGAGGGGTACAAACGCCGAAATGCATTGGATGTTGATTTGAACCGAGACGCCCTCAGACTTACAAATCCGGAGTCGCAGATTTTGAAAAATGTCCGGGACCGATACGACGCTATGTTCGGATTCAACCTGCACGACCAAAGTGTGTATTATGGCACGGGCGAGGGAAATAATGAGCCGGTCGCCATCGCATTTTTGGCTCCGGCATACAATGTCGAGAAGGATACCAATCCGGTTCGGAAGCGAGCAAAACAGCTAATCGGCGTGTTGAATCAGGACTTGCAATCGTACATTCCGTGGAAAATTGCCCGCTACGATGACACGTTTGAGCCCCGAGCGTTCGGCGACAACATGCAGCGCTGGGGCACCTCAACCATTTTAATTGAGTCAGGCGGATACGACAACGATCCCGAAAAACAATACCTCAGAAAGCTGCATTTTATGATGTTGCTATCGTCTTTTGAGTACATTTCAGCCGGGAAATACGAGTCGGTCGCGATGGACGAGTATCTTTCGATTCCTATGAACCGGTTTAATAATGTATTCAGTTATGTAATTCGGAACGGGTCGGTTGTGCACGAAGACAACGAGTACGTGCTGGACTTGGCGTTCCGCGTGCAAGAGGTTCTGAATGATGAACACGTTTTGGAGCGAAATGTAAGTCGAATTTCGGATGTCGGTGATGTTTCGACGTTTGGGTCGTACGAGGAGTTTGATGCGGATGGGTTCACCATTCAGAATATGATGGAGTTTCCGGAGATATTTCCGAATGTGGAGGCGGTTATGGCACAGGACTGGAAGCGGCTGCTGCGTCAGGGTTATGGGTATTTTCGGGTTTATGGACTAGACAGAGATGCGGTATTGCGCGAATCGGCCGGGATGCCTTTTCGGGTATTACTTGAGAATCAGCGGGCGCCCGCGTTTCCAGCCATTGGCGAAGATGTCGCGTTGCTAATTGAGCACGAGGATGGACGTCAGTATGTGTTCGCGAATGGGGTTATGACGAATATTACGGAATAGATTAGATGGTGAAATTCGTTAATTGATGCTAATGGTCTGTGTTTACGTTTCAAGCTGATGCGTGAAACGTAACACCCATACTATTTGTGTTTATTTATCTCAATAATTCAAGCATCCGCATAAGTGTATACAACGAGATTTCTGAAAAGATATTCAATGCTTGCACCAGAACGATTGTGACATTCGCATCATCCCCTAATGTTTCAGGCGTCTACTTGGAAAAACAGAATCCTTCACGAATGCCAGGTTGCTTCCCACATCCGCACCATGTACTCTTTCGGAGGTGTAATCATAATAATATGAAACACCATGTATGCCAAGGGCAGATAGGTGCCCCACATCAAACTATTCACATGTGTATATCCGTCGATTGCTCCGATTAAGAAGCTGACAGCCCCGAGTATCGCAGCTCCTTCAAGTACAGCCAGCTGCACTAACATACCGGTGCGAAGATTGTTAACTACAAGACCGGGATCGGTTCCAACACCCGGTTTGCTAAACTTTCGAAACAGAAATCGTCCCAGAAAAATCGAAATCGCGAAAAACACGAGTGTGATTTGAGCCAGCGTTCTGGAAATATGTCCATCGTTGAACGCATCAACCGGCGCCGGATCTTCCGTAAAATGAACAAAAAGTCCGATTCCATACATGAAAATCACTCCCATCAGAAATGAGAACGATATAATCATCATGGCCTGATTGATTTGTGGTTCAATTGCGTTGGCGATGTCTTGTTTGTTCATTTTGATAGGTCTGAGGTGTAAAATGTGGCTGAAACTACATCAGAAATCCGTGTTTTAAAAGAGTAATGACACGTGTTCTTCATGCGCCAATATACAAAAATGTTTGTTGTAACTAACTGAAATCACGCGGTTAAGCCAATTCTAAATACCTGATTAAACACCGATTTCGGGCAAACAGTATGTTTCCGGCTCAAATCTTTCTTATATTTATCGCGACCAATCTTTGACAGAATAAGGTTGGGGGTGCTAGCAAAACTGGCTGAGATTATACCCCAAATTACCTGATCCGGATAATGCCGGCGAAGGGAAACCGGTACGAATTGTAACGGGCTGATGTACATCGCCCACGCAAACGTGCCAAGATATTTGCGCAAAATGCGTTTATTCTTGTGCTTGTTAAGCAGTTATAATTCGCTCATCGTAACGCCATGTATGCTGCATCTCCTCTAATAAACATTTAAAGGAGAAATATGCATATACAATCTAAACTTTGTATCTCACACTGGGATCCGTTGCAAAACGCTGATCCTGAAAATTCGAATGTCTTGTCGCGAGACGGGCAAAAACCAAATAGAGTAGTCGGTTCGACTAAATTTTCGGCGTTATGCCAAGTGTTTGTCGCCGTCGCCTTTCTTATCCTTCTGATTTCCACTCCCGTCTTGGCCCAATCGATTTCGGGCACAGTTCGGGATGCCCAAACCCGTGAGCCACTCCAGGGAGCCACAATTTATCATCCCGATTCGGAACTGGTTACCGTAACCAACTCCTCCGGACAATTCAATCTGGATTTGACATCTTGGTTTACCGGGGTATCCAGCGGGAACGATATATCGTTATCGAGCACCGATATTCGGGTGTCTTACGTCGGATATCGTCCTGAACGTGTCTCTGCCAGACCAGGTTCTCGCACCGGTATTTCGGTACAACTCGTGCCCGAAACGTTCGTTTCGGATGATATTTTCGTTGTTGGTCAACGAGTCGATGAATCGGTTCCCATGACCTACACAAACATCAGCAAAGACGAAATATCGCGGCAAAATTCAGGTCGTGATATCCCATTTCTGATTCAAAACACCCCTTCAGTGGTCAGTACCTCTGATGCTGGTGCCGGAGTTGGCTACACCGGAATCAGAATCCGCGGCGTTGACGACACACGAATTAACGTTACCGTAAACGGTATTCCGTTGAACGATGCCGAGTCTCACGGCGTGTTTTGGGTTAACATGCCCGACTTCGCATCATCTGTAGGAAGCATGCAGGTGCAACGAGGTGTCGGTACCTCCACCAACGGTCCGGCCGCCTTCGGAGCCACCCTCAACCTCGCAACCAGCGCCCTCCAAACGGAGCCAAACGCCCAGGCAACCCTCGCTTACGGCAGTTTCAACACACAGCGCTACAACCTTCAGCTCGGCACCGGACTCCTGCGCAACGGCTGGACCGTCGAAGGACGACTTTCCCAGATCACATCCGACGGATTTATCGACAACGCCGAATCGGACCTGAACTCCTGGTATTTGTCTACCTCCCGATACGGAAAAAACGACCTCCTCCGAATTGTTGCTTTTTCCGGAAGCGAGCGCACCTATCAGGCTTGGAACGGCGTTCCCGAAGCGCGTCTCCGAAATGATGTTGACGGCATGAATTTTTATGCAGATCAGCACGGATTGAGTCAGGAAGAACGGGCGCATTTGTTAAATTCCGACAGCCGAACCTATAACATGTTCCTGTACGATAATCAGATCGACCGGTACACTCAGTCGCACTACCAGCTGCACTATTCCCGCCGATTCGCCGACAACTGGCATGCGAACGCATCGCTGCACTACACGCGCGGACTCGGATACTTCGAGGAATTCCGGCCAAACGACCGATTGTCATCATACAACCTCCCTCCCGCAACCATAGGAAACGAAACCATCGCCCGAACCGATATTATTCGTAGAAGATGGCTCGATAATCACTTTTACGGAGTGGTGTTGTCCAGCGAATATCAGCCGAACAGCCGCACGCAGATAACACTTGGCGGTGGCTACAACGAGTACGACGGAGATCATTATGGTGAGGTTATCTGGGCCAGAGTTTCGTCTGATGAAACCAATATTCGGGATCGATACTACGATAACAACGGCCTCAAAACCGATTTCAACATCTATGCGAAAGCCAATGTGTATCTAACCGAGGCCCTCAGTTTGTATGCTGATGCTCAGATCCGCACAATCGGATACACGTTTTTGGGACCGGTTATTGATAACGACGGAAACAGACAAGAGCTCGATCAGTCCGTAGATTATACGTTTTTTAATCCGAAAGCCGGACTTGTTTACCGTTTGGGTGAAGGTCAGCGGTTGTACACATCGTTTGCTGTGGCGAATAAAGAGCCGGTGCGACGTGAACTTACGCGAACATCGCCCGAATCTCGTCCGACGTTTGAAACCTTGTACAATCTCGAGGCCGGTTACCGAATTGATCGCCGTAATTGGTACGCCGGAGCGAATTTATACTACATGACCTACGATAATCAGCTCATTCTAACGGGACAGCTTAATGATGTTGGCGCGGCGGTGCGTACGAATGTAGAAGACAGCTACCGGGCTGGAATCGAACTCGAAGGCGGATTTGCCATAACTTCTCAGTTCCAGGCACTTGGAAACCTCACACTCAGCCGAAACATCATTCCAGAATTCACCGAGTTTATTGACACCAGCGACGAAAACTGGAATCCGATGCCGCAAACCGAAATCAATTATAGCAACACGCCCATCGCGTTGTCGCCATCGGTTGTTAGTTCGGCCACGTTGCGCTACGAACTACGAGGATTGTATGCTGATTTGATCAGCAAATACGTTTCGAGGCAATATTTGGACAATTCCGGACTAAGTTCGCGTTCAATAGATCCGTACTTTGTGAACGATCTAATTTTAGGATATACGTTTACACGAGCTCAATTTGCACGGAGTATTGATGTGAATGTTCACGTAATGAATTTGTTAGATGTGAAATACGAAACGAATGGCTACACCTACGCCTGGATTACGGGTCAGGATGAAAACCGATTCAATTTCTATTATCCGCAGGCGGGCCGACATGCAATGGTTCAGCTAAGAGTTGGATTCTAATAAAATCTACCTGTTTAACAGAACCGGTCTAGAAATCATAAAAAAGCGTACCTGCACAATTAAGTGGGTACGCTTTTTTTATAAGTCTTTTAGATCCGATGTAAAATGATTCAATCTGAAGGAATCAGTCTCGACGCTAAATAAAACGATTAGAAACGAAGAATTCGATCTCTATCGGTTTTCTATACTATAAAAAGACTATTCTGCGAGCCCATTCTCGAATTTTTCTCTGTACATCAACAGTGAATCGCCAAGGATTTGCATCGCCATCGCCTTGCCTAGAAATTCCTCAACAAGGACTTCCTTTTTCTCGAGTTTCTTGTAATCTTCGAAGAAATTGCGCAACTCCGTGATGAAATGGTTCGGTAATTCGTCGATATCCTGGATGTGGTCAACGCTGGGATCGCCAATCATAACGGCGATGAGTTTATCATCGGCCTCGCCTTGGTCCATCATACGCATCACGCCAATAACTCGGGCCGGTACGATACACATGGGCACGATGTCGACCTGTGATAAAATCATAATATCGAGCGGATCATTATCGTCGCAATAGGTTTTGGGAATGAATCCGTAGTTGGCGGGATAGTACACCGAAGAGTACAATACCCGGTCTATTCGCAACAATCCACTGTCTTTGTCGAGTTCATACTTGGCACGTGTTCCTTTCGGAATTTCAATAATACCGCTGATGAGATCGGGTTCTTTGTATTCGGGGTCGACATGGTGCCAGGGATTGAAATATTCTTTCGTTTGCATGAATAGATTGGGATATATTAAATATATTTGTTGGGTTAACCCGCGCTAACGGGATCGTAATTTTTGTGTTCCTTCGTGCCAAAGATAACCATTCCCAAAACCAAAACTTACATCAAAGTAGATTTTAAGCATGATTACTAAGCTCGCCTTTGCCGCAGATACGTCAAAATCTGCCGTTTTTTCGGAAGTTCGTTCGTTTGTTGAGTCACTCGGATTTACGATTACGTATTCGGAAGACGACCGTCCGTGGGGTGGATTTTTTTATATCGACGAATCGCAGGCCACTAAGTTTATTCAAGCTTTTTTTCCTCATCTTGAACTGACCGATTTTCAGGGGTTTGCTAAGTTGAGTCCGAAGATCTTATTGGTTGGTCCGGAGAAGCGATTGTCGTGGCAATATCACCATCGGCGTTCGGAGATTTGGAAGTTGATTGGCGGTAAAGCGGCTGTTGTTATCAGCGATACGGATGACCAGAACCCCGAAAAAAAGCTGGTCCCAGGCGATATCGTTACGCTTGCGAAGGGCGAAAGACATCGTTTAGTTGGCGTGTCGGAGTGGGGAATTGTTGCTGAAATTTGGCAACATACCGATGCGGAGAACCCATCAAACGAAGATGATATTGTTCGCGTTGAGGACGATTTCGGGCGATAACCTAAAACGAATCTTCCACACCGCCTTTCGACAGGTTGATGAGCCTGTTTTTCCGACTATCGCTGTGGATTTCGAGCTCCGTCACGCTGCCATGACGAATTATCAGCTTGAACGAATCTTTCATTTCCATACCGAGGATATGGCACAATATCGCTCGTAACACTCCACCGTGACTGTAAATATGCACTACTGGTTCCTTGCTGTCGACGGGCTTCGATTTGTTGTCGCTCACCTCAGCAGGAATCACATCCCGTGTTTCGTCGCATAATGGCATCACCGAGTCCTGCCAAAAGGCAACACTGCGCGACATAACTTCAGCAAAGCTCTCGCCCTCGGGAGCCGATTTCACAGCGAAATCGCTTAACCATTCGTCGATTTCAGTTTGAGGGATGTCTTTCCAGCGTTTTAACTCCCACTGACCGAAATGAATTTCCTTCAAACGGCTATCGTATTGAACTCCATTTGCCGGGCTGAAATGATTTTTTGACATGTATTCTGCCATTAATTTGCATCGAATCAAGGGACTGGCAAAGTACACGTGTTCGCGCGCGCTCGTCGAGGTAGCTTTGTTTATGATTTGAGCGATATCATCGAACAATGGGGTGAAGGGCTCGGAAATATTCACATCAGAACTTCCGTAAACGGTTCCTTTCGGAGTCACTGTTGGGGTGTGACGAATTAAAAATACTCTCATGAAAAAAGATGCCCATCAGCCTTGCAACCGACGGGCACTTAGTGGATTATAAATTCTTGAAGGCCTCGGTTTTCAATATGGAAACAGGCTTTTCTTCTTGCATATTGGCGATGGTAAAGACCTCAAAATTTCGCACATCAACATAGTCTGGAATCTCGGGTGCGGTGTTGATAATAACACCACCCAAAACGAAAAGTCGCTCACAGCTAAACTCAGACTTGGCCATGCCCGCTAGCTTGTGAATTTTCTTGTGGATGAGGTCGTACATGACGTCGGTGGTCTTTTTAATCGGATTATCAGCATCCAATATTTCTTCCCGGTAGGGCTTGAGCATCTCTTCGAGGCGCATTTGTTGGTAGTCGAACATCGGATCTTCGGTCGCGAACGGACTTTCAGTCTGGTCGCGGAGCCGTGCTAAAGCCAACATCAGCGCACCACAGCTATTCGTTTCGTGGCTTTGACCTTGACGCCTCATGCGGCCAAGCTCACCCGCTTCGGTAATTCCAATATGTGGACCATAAAAAATAAACGCATCTCCGTCATCTGGGATGTGATGTGCAAATGCAACCATCCCAGTGAATCCGCTAAATGGAACCCCACCAAGTCCGCCCATGGTAAACGGACGTTTCAAAACCCGGCGGAAATCGGTCGAAACGTTAACATCGTCGCTGCACAATGAAGTGGCAAAAAGCATCTTGTTAAGATCCGATTTGTATTCGTTCGACAGAAATGAAAGATACTTTTCTGTGACGTGGTCGCCTGTTTCGGCATTTGGGTACTCGAGTAGAACGTTTTTATCCATGTTTATCTGATGGGATTATGTTGAAAAAATAGGAGGCCCCAACTATGTGTTACGACCTCCTTGTGTGTTTTTACCCGGAGATCTTAATTGAAATGATTTTGTCGCCGCTGCTAACGCCATCAATCAAATCGACGTTGTTTATAACTTTTCCGAAAACGGTGTGATTTCGGTCGAGGTGTTGGGT
>JAIUMT010000085.1 GCA_022565415.1 Balneolales bacterium
AAGTTAGCAGCAAACTGCTAATTACCATCTTCCAGAAAGAAACTCCTTTGCATGATGGTGCCGTTGTAATCCGAAATGACCGACTGGTCGCGGCCAGTTGCTATCTGCCCATTAGTCAGAACCCGAATATTTCATCGGTTTTCGGAACCCGTCACCGGGCGGCCTTGGGAATAAGCGAATCGAATAATGTTCTCGTTGTTATCGTTTCAGAGGAAACCGGACGGATATCAGTTGCCCGAAGTGGCTCTCTCGTTAGCGGCATGACGGTCCAGAAGCTACGTGCTGAGATGGAACAGCACTTAACCGATCGTGCTGAAGACACGGGTGATGTCGGATTCGGAAAAAAATCAGAGCTCGATATTTAAAATCGTGAAAACAGCTATTCTGTTGCCAAGCGCATTTCCAGACTTATCTTATTTGCAAAGATGTCTTTCGAGTGACCAAACAGTCATAGATGATCTATCTGCGTACAACCGTAAAAGTAGCGTGCATCGCGGGAAAATCCGAACTCCACAAGGGGTTCATTGGATATACCTGCCGGTTCATACAGACGACCGGAAAATGCCACTTCATCAGGCTAGATTAGATTTATCGACCGATTGGCTAACGCCCCTTTGGAGGGCAATCGAGTACAATTACCGAAACAGCATCTATTTCGAACATTACGAGCCGGAAATCCGCGCCGACTTCGACCTCATCTCGACATCACAAAACTACACCGACGCCACGCGCTACCTGAATCAAAAACTGTGGTCCTACCTCGAACTACCAGAATCCACCCTCCCGACAAACTACCTGAGTCAAGAATCCGATCCCGAAAAACGTCTTACCCAGCTACTTTCCTCCGAAAACACCGTTTTCGAAGCCAACAGCAAGAATTATCAGTCGTACAGCAGATCCGCAATCTCCCTGCCTGATGAAAACCTTCCCCCTTATCGTCAACATTTCGGCGGATTCGAACCCGGATGCTGCCTGCTCGACCTCCTCTTCGAAGAAGGCCCCGAGTCGTGGCGAATTATTGAAAAGTTGCACTAGTTGATGCACGATTTGGTATATTATACCGAATGATAATCCGTACATAAACGGATATCAGAATGGCGTCTGGGGTATCAGACGTCGGGATAATCCAAATATCATCTGCAATTTTCGCCACTATGGCCGCCGGCCGATCGACCGCCAAATAAAGCCACCCATAGATTGGAAATAATTTTAAATATCTGTCCGTGATGCACCCATCTGAAACCGTGTTAGACTCAGCCACAAAATCCGAAACTACACAACCCGGGATTCTTCGCGATACCTTAACCCGCCGACTGTACGCAAACGACGCGTCCATGTACGAAGAACAGCCTGATGGCGTGTTTTTCCCGAAAACGGAAGATGATATTCGAGACCTGGTACTCTGGGCTGCGGCTAATAAAAAGAGCATCACTGCGCGAGCAGCAGGCACGAGTTTGGCCGGACAAACCACGGGCGGTGGCATTGTAATGGACACATCCCGTTACATGAACTCCATTCTGCACCTCGATCCGGAGCACGAGCGCGCACTTGTTCAGCCGGGAGTTATTCGCGATACCCTAAACCGGGAAGCGGCCAAACACAATCTTCAATTTGGTCCGGATACTTCCACCACCAACCGCTGTATGCTGGGTGGCATGATTGGAAACAACTCTGCGGGATCATTTTCGCTGAAACACCGCACCACGCGTGAACATGTGGAATCCATCAAAGCCGTGCTAAGCGACGGATCAATAGTCGTTTTTCAGCCTCTGAGCAACGATCAGCTCGAAGCCAAAAAGAAGCTTCCAACGCTGGAAGGACAAATTTACCGGGAAATGACCGAGCTGTTAGCCAAGCACAAAGATGCCATAGCTGAGGCGTATCCCCACCCTGAAATCACGCGTCGAAACACCGGATATGCTTTGGATCGTCTCTGCGAGATGGAACCATTTACTGCTGGCGGACGTCCGTTTAACATGGCCGAGCTTTTATGCGGAAGTGAGGGAACATTGGCAATGACCATCGATTCAGTGGTAAAACTCGTCCCGTTGCCGAAACACAAAATTTTGCTAATTGGTCAGTATGCGTCGCTTCGCGAATCCATGTTGGCCACTGTAACCGCGGTAAAACACAAAACGGCTGCGGTAGAATTGATAGACGATATTATTATCAAAGCCACGGAATTGAACCTGGAGCAAAGCCGGAACCGATTTTTTATCGTGGGCGAGCCCAAGGCGGTGTTGGTGATTCAGTTCGAGGGCGATGGTTTGGAGGAGTTGGTCGCTCGGGCGGATGTCTTGGCTAAGGAGTTGAGCGGGACTGGGCTTGGGTATGACTACAAGGTCATAACAGAGCCTGGGGAGATGTATCGGGTTTGGGATCTGCGGAAGGCAGGTCTTGGATTGCTGATGGGTACCTGGGCGGAATCGCGGACTCCTGAGTTTATTGAGGATACTTCGGTGCGTGTTGAGGATCTTCCGGCATACATCGAGGAGTTCGAGGCGTTGATGAAGGCTTACGATACGCATAGTGTGTACTACGCGCATGCGTCGGTTGGGGAGTTGCATTTACGTCCGGAGTTGAATTTAACTACCCGCGACGGACTCGAGAAAATGAAGCGTATGGCTGTGGATGTGGCCAAATTGGTGAAGAAGTATCGCGGTTCGTTGAGTGGGGAGCATGGCGATGGGCGGGTGCGGGCTCCGTATATTCAGTATGTGCTGGGCGAGGATATGATGCCGCTGCTACGGGAGGTGAAGCGGATATGGGATGCGGATGGGATTTTTAATCCGGGCAAAATCGTGGATGCGAAGCCTATGGATGCCGATCTGAGATTCTATCCGGAAGAGACTGTGCCTCAGTTCGATACCGTTTTCAACTATCGCGAAGAAGGCAATTTCATGTCGTTGGTCGATAAGTGCAACGGGGCCGGAGCATGCAGGAAGTTAGCTGAAAGCGGCGGGACGATGTGTCCGTCGTACATGGCTACAAAAGATGAAAAAGATTCAACTCGTGGACGGGCCAACCTTTTCCGACAGATTTTCCGTGGAGAACGGATGGATGCATTTGCCTCTGAAGACTTACAAGAAGGCCTCAGCCTGTGTCTTAGCTGTAAAGCCTGCAAGACGGAATGCCCTGCAAATGTGGATATGGGCAAAATGAAGGCCGAATTCACGCAAGGACATCATGATCGGTTCGGAGCTTCACTCAGTTACCATTTCTTTGCACGTTCTGAGATGTTGTATCCGCTGGCAGCTCCGTTTGCCCCAATTGTAAACTGGATGAATCGCCTCCGACCGGTTAAGGAAATCTATCGAACTTTGTTTAACATCCACCCCGATCGTGACCTTCCTGCTTTCGCATCCCAGCCATTTCATGTTTGGTTCAAAAAGCGAGAACCAGCTAAAACGAGTAGTGACCAGCCAGTCGTTATGATTATGGTCGATATTTTCATGAATTATCACGAACCGTCGGTGGGCATTGCCATGGTCGAAATTCTGGAAAAACTCGGTTATAAAGTCCTGGTGACACCGCCAACGCAAAGCGGTCGGACGCACTTATCGAAAGGTTTCGTGCGGGATGCAAAAGCAATAGCCGAAAAAAACATCAACAATCTTTATCCATTTGCTAATAATGGGGTTGCTATCATCGGACAAGAACCTTCGGAGATTCTTACTCTCCGCGATGAGTATCCCGATTTGTGTGATGATGCACTTCTTGCCAAAGCCCGCACGCTGGCAACAAATTCCTTCATGTTCGAAGAATTTATTCTAAAACATTTCGCCGAAAACCCTGAATCAACACAGTTGTTCAATGGTCGTAGCAAAGACGTTCGTGTGCACGGACATTGCCATGCCAAAGCGCTAGTCGGCGTTGATCCGGTTTTGGATGTGTTGAAACGAATCAGCTATGTCCCCGAAAACCTACCGACGGGTTGTTGCGGAATGGCGGGAAGTTTCGGGTATGAGGCAGACCATTACGAAGTTTCTCAGCAGGTTGGCGAGTTGGTTCTGTTTCCAAAACTTCGGGCTACCGAAGATGACGCGTTAATCTGTGCTCACGGATTTTCATGTCGTCACCAGATTGCCGACGGAGTTTCGATGAAAGCCTGGCACACAGCTGAAATCATTCGCGGGGCGATGATTGAGTAACTCCCACGATGATCAACTGTCAGTTTAATTACGGGCGTTGTTTATGAACTCAACTATTTGAGGGATTAGCGATTCGGAAAGTGGTAACTCCGGCTGAGAATACGTAGCGATATTTCGTTGAATATCCGCCTCAGATGGTTTCAAAATATGGTTCATTCCGTCTATTATGACTAATTTTGACGTTTGTGACGACGATATAGCGTTGGAAAGTAATACTGCCTGTTCCGTTTGCACCTGAATGTCGTTGCGGCCCTGAACAATTAACACCGGTATTTCGAGCCTGGCAATCTCCTCCTGCGGTTTGTACTGAAACCAGCTAATGATATACGGTTGTACGCTGGGACGAAATAGCGCCGCTAACATTGGAGGCACGTTGTCCACCTTTCTTCCTGCTACAAGTTCATCTAGAATAGGTTGGGCGGCATCTTTGACAAAATCGGGCTGACTCGCCAGTTGCCACGCGATAACTTTATCGGCCGATTCGGCGATGCCAGCTATAGAAACAAACATATCGGCACCACCTCGATGCGCTGCGAGCATGCCAATCAGCGAACCCTCGCTATGTCCGGCAATAATAATTGGACCAAAACGACTGTCTTTTTTGAGGTAGTTTATCCAGGAAACGACATCATCTACATAATCATCAAACCGGAGATCAGCTTCGCTGCTTAGAGACGTTACACTTGCACCAACACCACGCTTATCGAAACGCAGTGACGCAATGTCGTTATCATATAGTCCTTCGGCTAACATTTTAAGTGAATTGTTCATCATCATAGGCTGATTCCCGTTTCGATCGGTCGGACCCGATCCCGATATGATGAGCACAATTGGTAGAGAACTTTCCGAAGTCGATTCTGGAATCAATAATGAGCCGTGAATCTCCCCCATTTCGGTGTTTAAAACGACATCCTCAGCAGTTCGGTCAGATTGAAATGCCGAAGAAACCATCATCAGAACAAGTGCCGCAACAATTTTCATAACTTGGTTACCATTTTCCACTCAAAACTGTTGTTAATGTCGTGCAAAGATCGAATTTCGTTTGTTTTCGCAAATCCGAGTTTTTCGTAAAGTCTGTGGGCGGCCTCGAAGCGTGTATCCGTCCACAGATGCATTTCAGTGCCCCCCTCAACACGAGAAATCCCCATTACCTCTTCGACAATCCACTGGCCTACGCCCTTGCCCCGAACATTTTCCTGCAAATATACCCGGCTTAAATATGCTCCCTCGATGTTGAATTTAAGGGCAATACAACCACAAATTCGAGATTTGCCACCGTCGGTAGTGCGCTCTACTTTGAATAATCGTGGTTTTCCTGGCTGCATCGTGTTTGACTCGAAATAGACATCGAAATCGAGAAAATCAGGCAATTCATCTTTCGCGACAAATATCCATCCATACTCGATAAAAACGTCTTCGATTATTCGGGTGAGAGCGGGAATATCATCTTGGCTGGCGAGTCGAAGTTCGAAATCCAGATACGTTGCGTTGAATTTGGTAATCACAGTGCGAGGGAATGTTCTTGGATGGAAGGCTTGTTTGAAATAAAGTAACACATTTTTTTGATGTGGGTACAAGCGAGAATGCAAATTTTCTGCGGGTGAGTGTAACTTGCGGATTTCGTATTTTAGAGCGAAGCAAAATTATTAAAACGAAGAACGAATATGGTAATTATTATTGGAGCAGGACCGATTGGTTTGGCCTGCGGAATTGCACTGAAGAAGAAGAACATCCCATTTTTGATTATCGACAAAGGGTGCTTGGTGAATTCGATTTATCATTATCCGGTGAATATGACATTTTTTTCCACATCAGACCGGCTTGAAATTGGTGGTATACCGTTTATATCACACAATGTGAAACCTACGCGTCGTGAAGCTTTGGAATATTACAGGCGTGTTACCGAGCATTACGATCTTCCGGTGAACCTGTACGAAAAAGTGAGCTCCGTTACAGGGAGCGATAACGACTATGTGGTCACAACCGATAAGGCAACCTATAAGGCTAATAAAATCATCATTTCGTCGGGATTTTATAGCGATCCGCATAGGATGAATGTGCCCGGTGAAGATCTGCCCAAAGTAAAGCATTATTACGATGAGCCACATCCGTATGCATTTCAGAATACACTGGTAATTGGAGCCGGAAATTCGGGCGTTGATGTTGCTTTAGAGTCATTCCGGGCCGGATCAAACGTGACTATGGTCGTTCGTGGTCCGGAAATCAAGAAAACGGTGAAGTATTGGGTACGCCCTGATATTGAGAATCGGATCAAAGACGGTAGTATAAAAGCATATTTCAATACTAGTATAGTGCGCATTAACGAGCGTACAGTAACGCTGCGCACCCCCGAGGGTGAGAAAGTAATCGACAACGATTTTGTACTGGCCATGACCGGATACGAACCGGATTTTAGCTTGATGAAACAGGCTGGGGTGGAATTTCAGAATGATGAAGCCAAAACCCCATGTTACGATGAAGAAACAATGGAATCGAACAAAAAAGGGCTTTATTTAGCTGGCGTAGTCTGTGGCGGACTCAACACGAGCAAGTGGTTTATTGAAAACGCACGGTACCATGCAGATTTAATTGCGAAACACCTGGAGGTTTAGTCAAGCCACTTTCTGAGTGCGTTTAACAGATCGTCTTTTCGGATGGGTTTTGCAATGAGCTCGTTAAAGCCAGCGCGTTCGATACGTTCTTTTTCGAGCATTGCATGACCAGAAAGCGCAATTATTGGTGTTTTTGCGCCACTACTTCGTATAATATCGGTTGCTTCAAAGCCATCCATTTCAGGCATTTTTATATCCATCAGAATTACATCAACGGCGCCGGATGCATCGGTAAATTTAGAAACAGCCTCACGACCGGTATTTGCCACAAGAACATCTGCGTTCGTTTTCTTAAGGGCAATTTTCATGTACATGATATTCACGGGCTCGTCTTCGGCCAATAAAATAGTCTTTCCAGTCCAATTGGGGATTTCGGCTTTAATATTATCCATATTCAGTCTTTGTTTCTTACTAACAGCATTTTCAGCGCTAATATGAGGAATTTTGAGTAAAAACGTACTACCAGATCCAATTTTTGATGAAGCAGTTAATGTTCCACCTAGTAAATTAGCGTATCCTCTTGATATAGCCAATCCTAGACCAGTACCTCTTGAAATGGCAGTATTATCCTGATCTGATTGACGAAATCGGTCGAAAATCAGATCTAAATCGGCTGATTTTATACCAATCCCAGTGTCAATAACGGAAAACAGCAGTTCATCTTCAATCTTTTCGACCTGTAGCGTTATGTTGCCCTTGTTGGTAAACTTGACTGCGTTTCCAATCAGATTAACAAGAATTTGTCGGAGTTTAACCACATCTGTAATAATTTCGTCGTCGCTCTCTGCGATTAAGTTCTCAATACCGAATGTCAGATTTTTGTTTTTAATCTGGTGAGAGAACACATTCCTAAGATCATCGATAAGCTTTTTAATCGAAGCGTTACTGGGTTTGATGTGCTCCTGGCCTGATTCGATCTTGGATATATCAATAATGTCGTTAATAATAAGCAGCAGTTGCTCTGCATTACTTTCGATTATTTGTAAGTAATGTTCGCGTTCCGATTCGGAAAGTTCAGGATCTTTCAATATTCCAGCAAAACCAATAATTCCGTTCATCGGATTACGAATTTCGTGCGACATATTTGCTAAAAATGCCGTTTTTAACCGATCACTTTCTTCTGCTTTAAGCCGGGCATTGATGAGTTCTTTTTCGGAAATTTTTTGCTCGGTATAATCTCTGAACACGATTAGTAGTCCGTTGAGATTAGAATCACCTGTAGCTATGGTGTTTATTTTGACGTCAAAATAAGTGGTATTATCATTGTCATCCCTAATTTCAACGAATGTATGGGTGTTTTCGCCTTTTAAAACCGTTTGGACAAACTCTGGGTAAGCAGCGAAAACCAATTGAAAAGATCGGCCAATTACATCCTCTTTAAATTTTGAGGTATATTCGACCATTACTGGATTCTGATATATGATTCTATTCAGATTATCTAGTACCATCACACCATCCAAAAGTCCCTCAATCACCTTTTCACGCGCGATTGGAACAACCTGAAAGAGTTTAAACTGAAGTAAACCCACACCGATAATAAGTCCGGTAATGGTGAATACAAATGGTGTAAGATCAATGTACTCGTATGGACGAAACCCAAGGTGATAGAGTAGGTTTACAAACCATGGTGCCAACGCACCGAATAGTACAATTAGCGTCTGACGTTTAAAGAAATGAGCTGCATGTCTATAGTTTTGCAATAATAAAAAGCCCCCGATGAGCAACAAAACGTAGAAATAGAACATGTGAACGAAGTACCATATTCCGCGTTCAAATGATAGCATTGGAAATGGGCCGGCATGTGAGACCGATACACTAGCATAGTGTAGATTATGCCATTGATTTGTCCATACCATCACAATTGTCAGAACTGGAATGGCAAATACTGCTATAAGATTTGACTTGGTGAGCAGATCTTCACGGCCCGAATAAGCGAGACAAAATGTAAACCAAAAGCCTGGAATCAATCCGATGCCAATGTATTCAACATTTATCCACATCAACATTTGGTCTAAGGTAGTGGATGTCAATTCTAATGAATACCCAAATGCCCAAATGGAAAGAGATACCATCGCCATTCCAAAAACGCGCCCTGCATAGCCAGTTTTACGGAATAACATTATTGCCAAAAAGCTTGTAGCAATGGCAGCAATAAGTAATAAAACAGAGAATATATTAAATTGAAGTTCCAAATAATCCGAAAATCGTGCTAATTAGATTGTGGTTAAAACCGTTGGTTTTTCCTACTTGAATATAGCACTTGTACTGTTAATTAGTAGTATTCAATACATTTCGCGAAGCCTCCTCCATAATAAAATAGACGACAAGTAGTTATATGTATGTAAGTTTATACATTCATGTTCTCAGACCTATAATGATTCGATTTTATCAATGATTTGGAACTGTTTCTTATAAACTGAGTTCTACTTTAAAACCTTAACTTAACATCTACTATGAAAAAGTATATACAATCTCTCATTTTTATACCAATTGTGGCTATAGCACTTTTAGCTGGTCCACAACAAACTCAAGCTCAAACTTCCAATGGTGATTTCGGTCTTGGTGTCATCTTGGGTGAACCAACTGGTGTGAGTGCAAAGCTATTTCTTGGTGAATCAAGAGCCTTTGACTTTGGTGCAGCTTGGTCTTTCGGAAACAATTCGTCGATGCATCTGCATGCCGATTACCTGATTCACCGTTTTGACCTTATCCAGGTTGAAAGTGGACGTCTCCCCCTCTACTACGGTATTGGAACACGTCTTCGATTGGCTGATGACGCCCAACTAGGTATCCGGATTCCAATCGGATTTAGCTATTATTTCGAAAATGATCCTATCGAACTCTTTTTTGAAATCGTGCCGATACTTGATTTAGCTCCGAAGACTTCGTTCTCGGGAAATAGTGGTATTGGTATCCGTTATTACTTCGGAAAAGCCAGATAGTCGCCGAATGTCTTTTTATTTTTCAGGGACTGATGAATTTATTTCGTCAGTCCCTTTTTTTATTGGTAAATATGGTCGGAGTTTTACATTAGCTTTTTTTGTGGAAAATTAGGAAACTCAACACGTATTGAGGCTTTTAGTGGTAGGGACTTTTATACTCATAAACGAGATAAACTATTTGATTGAAGCTTCATTAATACCACACGACTCTCCTAATTCTCTGCCCGTCTGACTCGTAAACTAACGACCGATGTAGACTTGTGAACCCAACCTCGGTGCTAAATTCATGAATATGGGATGTTGCTTCCTGATGTGGGTGGCGATATCGGTTAGAGTACCCCAGTGAAACTGCGGCATATTCTGGGTCAACATATCGCATAAATTCGTGAGTGGAACTGGTTTTGCTACCATGATGACCCGCTTTATACCAATCCGACTTCAGAAACTCAGCGAAGCGATTTACCATAACTCTTTCGGCGATTTGTTCTGCATCGCCAGTTAATAGAAACGATGTTTCTCCATAGACCATTTTTATAGATACCGAATGTGCGTTAGGGTCTTGACCCAGCGGGTCGTCTGATGGATGCAGCACTAGAAGCCGCATACTTTTATCGATATCTATCACATCTCCCACCGTCACTTCAATAATCGGAATTTCATACCTGCTTGCGGCGGCCATATATCCGCTAAAAACAGCTGACCTATAAGAAAATGGTGGCTGATAAATAGCTCCGATTTCCAAGTTCTCGATGAGAGATAATGTGCCCCCTATGTGATCTGCATGCGGGTGCGACAATATGATTGCATCCAGGCGATTGATTCCTCTGGACTGCAAATCGGGCAAAATAACCGTTCTGCCACTATTCTGAAATGGAGACAGTATTCCGGTATCATACATTAAATTTTTGCCAGATGGTGTTTGAATAAGGATTGCGTCGCCTTGTCCGACATCATAAACGGTTATTTTCAGAACATCGGGTTCGAATCGATCGATAATCTGTCCGATGCGTGTAAGCGATAAAAGAATTAATAAAAATATTAACCATTTGAATCTAACTGGACTGATTTGAGATGTCGCCAGAATTCCGGTTCCAGCGACCCATAATAACGGCAGAGTTGTTGGAGTTTGATAAATGTTAATCCATGATAGATCCTGACTGCCCACAAAGTTTACTATCCAGAGGAGCATCATGGCCAAGTATTCTGCCGGAATCATACCATAATCGGTTAGGGAGTCGATTAGTGAAATAAGTGGAAGTGCTACCATCGACCAGAGGAACAACAGCTGTGTGATGGGTACTCCGGCTGTGTTAGCTACCGGACCTGCAAGAGAAAATTCGCCAAAGGTATCGGCCAGGATTGGAAAGAGTCCGGCTTGTACAACCACACTAATGCCTAGAAATTGGAGAATATGGCCTTTCCAGCTAAAACGAATCGACTGGGGAGTCCAGTCCCTGAGTACCGGACCTAATACTAAAATCATAGTAACTGCGACAAACGACATCTGAAATCCGACATCAAATAGCGATGATGGATCCCAAATAAGTAATATAATGGCCGCAATTCCGGTGGTGTTTAGCGAATCTCGGTTGCGCTGAAACAGTTTTCCGATTGCGAGTAAGCATGCAGTGATTGATGCCCGGCTGACAGAAGCGGTAAACCCTGTAATTCCGGCATAAAAGAACAGAATAAGTGCGATGATGATTAGCCCGGCAGACCGACCGAACTCGCTAGTCCAGAACCATGGGATAATAATCCATATAGGCATTAAAACGAAGCCAACGTGCATTCCGGAAACCGCCATCAGGTGCGAAAGTCCGGCCCGAGAGAAGGCCGTTCTTACATCCCGATCAAGTTCACTCTTTTCACCTAGCAATATTGCCTTGAATAGCGGCCTGACATCATCATCTACACTACGCTCGATAAGGTCGTGCATAACATTTTGCCACCAAAGCCAGCTCAAACGCGATGTGAGTTCTTCACTCCCCCCCACCGACCCCACCGTCCCCGTAGCATGCACACCCTCCCGGCGCAACCACTCCCCGACCTCCAACCCCGCAGCCCCCCGGGGCACCGGAACACCCCACAACTCCCCCTCCAGCCCCACCCTGCGCTTCCGTGGCACCTCCCGTGCCA
>JAIUMT010000086.1 GCA_022565415.1 Balneolales bacterium
AAAGGAAATTACCCGTTTCACAGTCCTGCCTATGCCGGTCAGATGTTGAAACCGCCACACGAGTTGGCCTGGGCCGCCCAAGCGCTAACGATGCTGATCAACCCAAATAATCATGCGCTGGATGGAGGTCCGCCCACATCCGAAATGGAAAAAGAGATTATTCCGAAATTCGGCACCATGTTCGGCTTCGAAATGCCGATTCTGGGTCATTTAACCAGCTCCGGAACCATTGCCAACCTGGAGGCACTTTGGGTGGCCCGAAACGAACATCCTGACAAAGGAATTGCGTTCTCAGAAAATGCGCATTACACTCACGAGCGCATGTGTGGGGTACTCGGACTTAAAACGTTTCAAATCCCGGTGCTCGAAGATGGAAATTGGGATTTCAACTACCTCGAAAAAAATGCCGATAAAATTGGCACTCTCGTGGTTACCATGGGTACAACCGGAGCCGGAAAAGTTGAGCCTTTGCATAAAATTCTGCCAGTAGCCCGGGCTCACGGATTCCGAATTCATTTGGATGCGGCTTATGGAGGGTATTTCAAGCTGCTCGAGGGCACAGGTGTTGTGGATAGCGAGCCCTGGAGCGCAACCGGTGAGGCAGACAGTATTGTTATTGATCCGCATAAGCACGGATTACAGCCGTATGGCTGCGGATGTGTATTGTTTCGGGATCCGGGCGTTGGTCGGTATTATAAGCACGACTCGCCGTATACCTATTTTTCGTCGGAAGATTTGCACCTTGGCGAGATCAGTTTGGAGTGTTCAAGGGCAGGCGCTGCGGCTGCGGGTTTGTGGGCGACCTTGCGGGTGTTCGGATTGGGTGAGGGTGGAAGGATGCAGCGCGTGATGGGTGCTTGCCGGCGGGCAGCGGTTGATTTTGCCCGGGAGTTGTCTAATGGTGGGCGTTTTGTTATTGTTGAGGAGCCGGAGTTGGATATTGTGTTGTTTTTTCCGGTGCCGGGTGGCGATTTGGGATCGTTGACTGGGGTGAGCGGGGTCTGTGAGGAGGTGTTTCGCGAGGGGATGGCGCGGGGCGCGGGTGGGGTGTTTGTGAGCTTGATTAAACTCCCGGCTCGAAGCGTTTTGGCAAAATATCCTCATTTAAAACCGGACTCCGACACCGTTACTGTTTTGAGAAGCGTTTTGATGAAGCCCGATCATTTAGAATTTGTACCAGAATTGGTTCAACGACTCAACTCGGTTCTTGAAAAAGTTCGGAGCTAAGAGAATATACGTTTCAAATTTGGAGCCGACTATCGTAATCATGGGTTCTTAAGCGCTAATCTAGTTCCAACGTGAGTGTCTAACTTTATACAGCCTCATACATTAGGGATATTTGCACAATATCCAAGATTCTTGGGGCTACTTTGCATTTAAGATTAATCAATTGTAGTAGCTAAAATATTTGGAGATAGTTTCCCAAAAAGTGTGTCTGGGATAGAATATAATAGTCCCTTTGCTTAGGTTAGGTAATTTACATGCAATGAATTGGTCAACAATGGTCGATCGTTCGCAGACACATCATCCCCGCCCAAGAATAAAAAACCCCGATAACGACGCTAATCATTACCGGGGTTTCAATTCAGCCAAACACGATTTGCTGGTATTTGGCAGTGTCTTTGGGTGGTTTTATTAAGCCAAACACGATTTGTAGCTTCAAAAACTCACAAATCTCATTGCAAATTATACATCAAACCGAAGTCCCTGCGCCAACGGCAAGCTAGTTCCCCAGTTGATGGTATTCGTCTGGCGACGCATATAAATCTTCCACGAATCAGATCCCGATTCACGTCCGCCACCGGTTTCTTTCTCGCCTCCGAAAGCCCCACCGATTTCAGCACCACTGGTACCAATATTGATGTTCGCAATTCCACAATCCGAACCGGCATGACTCAAAAAGTTTTCAGCCTCACGCATATTCAACGTAAACATAGCCGAACTCAGTCCCTGAACCACACCATTATGGTACTCCATAGCTTCATCGAACTCACTGTATCGAATCATGTATAAAATCGGTGCAAATGTCTCGTCCTGCACAATCTGATAATGATTTTCAGCGATGCAAATTGCAGGTCGCACATACGTTCCACTGCCATATTCGTCACCTTCCAGAACCTCGCCGCCATAAACAACCTCACCACCCGACTTCTTGAGCTCCGTTAACGCTTTCTGCATATCATCAACGGCCATCGTGTCGATTAGCGGTCCTACCAATGTGTCATCTTTAAGCGGACTTCCAATTTTGATGTTCTTGTAAATCGCTACCAGGCGGTCTTTTACCTTGTCAAAAATAGAATCATGCACGATTATACGTCGGGTTGAAGTACAACGCTGACCACATGTTCCAACTGCTCCGAAAACAGTCGCACGCACGGCCATTTCAACGTCGGCCTCAGGCGTGATGATAATCGCATTGTTTCCACCGAGTTCGAGAAGGGTTTTTCCAAGACGGGCTGCTACAACTTGGGCAACTTGTTTACCCATTCTGATGGATCCGGTGGCCGAAATTAGTGGCACGCGTTTGTCGGTTGTCATCCATTCGCCAACTTCTCTGTCCCCGTTGATCATGCAGAAAATCCCCTCAGGAAGATCATTCTTTTTGAGGACATCTTTGATGATGTTTTGGCAGGCAACTGCGCAAAGTGGCGTTTTTTCGGAAGGTTTCCAGATGATGGTATCTCCACAAATTGCGGCAATCATGGCATTCCAACTCCAGACAGCGACCGGGAAGTTGAACGCTGAAATCACGCCTACAATCCCAAGCGGATGATATTGTTCGTACATTCGGTGTTCAGGACGTTCCGAGTGCATGGTGAATCCGTAAAGCTGACGGGATAAACCAACGGCGAAATCACAAATGTCGATCATTTCCTGGACTTCACCGAGGCCTTCCTGATAGATTTTTCCCATCTCGAGGGCAACAAGTCGACCTAAATCTTCTTTGTTCTCGCGAAGTGCTTCCCCAATTTGGCGTACAATTTCGCCTCGAAGCGGTGCCGGCATTTTCCGCCAGGTTTTGAATGCGTCTGCAGCTGAAGTAACAACGGCCTCGTATTCATCTTTGGTCGTACTGTAAACGGATCCAATCAGGGAACCATCGATAGGTGAGTATGACTTGATTACTGTCGAACCAGCGCTATGCATGGTTTTATTTCCGGTAGTTGTTCCGGCATTTTCGGCCTCTATGCCGAGGCGTTTGAAAAATTCCATAGTTGTAGGATTCTGTTTCTAAAAGGTTTCATAAGTTCGTGTCTGCAAGATACTGTACTTCGGCTAAAACCGAAACCTGACAGTGATTTCCGTAAGAAATATGCACATATTGTAAGAATGGCGGAGACGTTAAAACCGAAATCTGGCCGTAATTTCCATATTTGGAAAAACCCGTCGTACGGCTTGATTTTCAGCTCTCAAGAAATCGGCTCGATATTGTTCAGGGTACTCAATGTACAGCCTTTGCCGGGTTTTCTGCACCTGATACCATCCGTTGATGTAAAGTTCATTTCGGGAGCTTAGTGGCAGTCGAATCATCACAGCCGGACCCCATTGTGTTGTAATCTGATTTCCTGTGGATAGGCGGGTCAGTCGGGTGGTCGAGCCATTTTCGTCAACTTCAATCTGAATGCTGGCTTGCTGTAGAAAATCGAATTTTCGGAAATACCGAACCCCGCTGCTCACAACAACATTTCCGAAACGTTTACTGAGCATGGTTTGAACATCCCAGGTGATGATGGTGTCGAGTGGGGTTTCTTGAAAAGTTTCCCAAAATAGTCGTCCGATGCGAAGCTCACTTCGTGAAGCATTCGTTTCTATGTTCCATTCCGGTGCGAATGTCCATGATATTGTTGTATTCCCAGCCATTTCCCGCGCCGACTGATCGTTCTTTTGCCGACCCGGAATTTCATAATCATCTACGGTATAATTCGCCCGGACCATGAACTGATTTTGCATATAAAATGTGGGGGAGGGCTGCCAGGTAAGCTCCGGAATCAGACGTAGCGACCGTCGCCAGTTATTCTCTATGCTTCGCTCGCTGAATAAATACACGTAATGAAATGCCTCTCCGGCCAAAACAAGCGATGCCCGGAGGTCATCTGAAATATCGTATCGATGGATATTTCGCACAAAAAACGATAACTCATCTCGGTCGTCGTTGTTCATTTCGGGCGTATCGTAACGTAAAATACTGGCACTTCCGGATAGAGAAATAGAGTACCGTTCCGAAACCTGATACGTGTTGTTAGAAAACATCTCGAAACGACGCTGATTAAAATTCGAGTTTTCAAGGATTTCAGATCGTCGGCGAACTTGGTCGGAGGGTAGTCCGTCGGTGTTAATCAGCTGAGATTCCCTTACCTGAAACGACCACCTGGTTCCGGCCTGAAGTCGATATCGCTGAGTCGGATACGTAATCGACATTCCGACATTCAAAAACTGTCTTAAACTTCGGGAATCGTACAAGTCTATGGATCCGCTTGGGTCAAGTGGAGTATTTATGTTACGTCGAATATTATTTAAAGCCTCAATATCGATGTTTGCGAGTAGGTTTTCGGCAATCGGAGTTTCAATAAATAAGGCCACCATCGCAGTGTCACTTTCAATAGATTCAATGAAATTTGACTCGGTTCGATTTAGCAAACTGCTCGACTGATAGCTATCGCGCCGGGCATTTCCGAGCCACAACTCACTTGTGAGTTTGAAAAGGTCGTTTGACACGAAATTAGCTTGCGTACCATAGCGGAATGTTTGTAATCGGCGGGGATCGATATAGGCTACTTCCGCAGAAACAGCGGGTTTGAAAGATGCTTCGCCAACAGTGATCGCTTCGGTATCGATGTTCAATGCCCAGGTAAAACCCTCATCACGTTGATCACTTCGCTCATCTCGCATTATCCCAATCATGGGAATTATTCTGAAAAGATTGTACGGTGTGATGTAAACTCCGGCAAGTGCCGCGTCCTGACGAAGAGTGGGGTTCGTGAATGTGAATGTTCGGGCGTTGGCAGTTACACCAAATTGTGGGTGAAGTGCCAGGGCAAATCTGAGTCGTGCGGAATGTTCGTCTTGAACGTTTTGAGCTTGTCCGTTAAATAAGAAAAGGCGGGTGTTGAAATTGTTTTCAAGTTGTAGGCTTAGTGCATGGTGCTCGTAATCGACGTTGGTGTTGAAATTCCATGAAACGGCGTCGAGCTGACGTGCAAAACGTGAATCCCCGCTGAGGGCCTGAGAATACAAGTTGTTGGATACGAATAGGATGACAACTGCAGCAACTATGAGTATTCTTATTGCTGGCATAGATTTATCATGCGGCGGACAATGCTGCAATATGCACGAACTACTGACACTGGATTGTACAACTTTCACAAATTGAAGATACTGCTACGAAACTCATTTGAAAAGGAATCCTGTGAAGTAGGATGTGCGAGTTGATATTCTGCGTAATTGTGCTTGTACGGTTCAGTAGAGTTGCCTTGTTTGGAGATTTAATTGGCTCCTGTGGCCAAGGTGACTTTTGTGGCTCAAATAGTTATTGCGATATGGATTTAAACTCCGGATTTCCTAATCTTCTAACTTCCAATAAGTTTTATATTGGGATTCGTTACGACACATTACAAAATAAAAAAAGTTGAACACACCGCTAAGCAAGGCCCAAACGTCCAGATTTCGAAAACTACGTCAGCGCAAGTACCGTGAAGAGCTTGGCCTATTTATAGCTGAGGGACTTCGCACCGTAGAACAGGTAGTTAAACTCGGGAAGGTTCGTGTTGAGGCGGTGGTAGTAGATGCGGCTCAGAATGACCGGGTAATTTCTGAAATCGGCACGTTGTTGGCGCAGGTCCGTGTTCCTGTTTTTGTGGCCGATTCTCAGGTTTTTGCCGATTTATGCGATACGGAACAATCTCAGGGTGTGTTGGCTGTTTGTGATATTCCGCCTGAAATGGATATAGCTGCATTGAAAAGCTTAAGTGGTGGGTTCTTTTTGGCGACAGATGGGATTCAGGATCCGGGTAATTTGGGCACTTTGTATCGTACGGCGGCCTGGTTTGGGGCTGTAGGAATCCTGTTGGGTGCTGGTACGGTTGATTTGTTTAATCCGAAGGTGGTTCGCAGTACTGTTGGGGCAATCGGGGTTTTGCCTTGGTTGAGGATGGATTTGGTGGATGGTTTGGGAATTTTGAGGGGGAGTGGTTGGGACGTTGCCTTGCTGGATGTTGGCGAGGGGGCGGAGGAGCTGGGTCGAGGGGGCTTTGCACCCAAATCAGTTATCGTGGTTGGTAATGAAGCGAATGGGATTTCATCAGATTTAGTGCAGGCAGGTTTTCGGAGGGTGTTTATTCCCGGACAATCAGATAACGTTGAGAGCCTGAATGCATCAGTAGCCGGAGCAGTGGCTATGTATGAAATTTCGTCGGTACTTTAACATAAAGACGACGCCTGATTTCGATGGTCTGCTTTTCGGGGAGACCATTCTTTCTTATGTTGCTCGGCGCATTAAAAAGTAACACAAATGGCGGCACTTTTAAGAACATCATCGAGAGCAATTGCTATCAAAAGATGGTTAGGCCACAGCTTATCAAGTGTTCATATCCAATAAAAATTTCGATGAGAGCTAAGGTTAACCTGCTAGTATTCGAGGTGTTACTATCTCATGTTTACAACTTCAACCCGATTGATTGACTGACCCAAAAAACGTTCTGCCAAAGCCTGGAAACGTTGGGGTTTGTCACTCACATAACAATTGAATAGACCCTTCTCGCTTTTGTTTAATAAATTTTTGCTCGACAACAATTCTTTTGTCATTTCTGCGATTGAATCTGCCGAGTCGATAATTTTCATATCCGGATTATTGAAAAAGGATGAAATACTATCTTTAAACAACGGATAGTGAGTACACCCAAGAATTAGAGCATCTAGTGGCTTCTGTCGAAAATCATTGAGATATAACTCAATCGTTTTAACGGCAATCTCGTTGTCTATCCATCCTTCTTCAGCAAGAGGCACAAGCATCGGGCAAGCTTTAGAATAAACAGAAACACTCGGATCTATTTTCTTTATTGCGTTCTCATATGCTGCCGAGCCAACAGTTGCGAGTGTACCGATTACTCCAATCAAATTTTCCTTCTTCACGATAGCTGCTGCAGCTTTTGACCCAGCAGTTACAACGTCTAATACAGGAACATTACCAGCTTTTGCAACAATTTCATTTTTACACGAAGCTGCCACAGTATTGCAAGCAATCAGAATTGCTTTTACCTTTTTCTTGAGTAAAAAATCGGTTATTTGCAGAGAATACTCTTTAACTGTCTCGGATGATTTTATTCCATAAGGTACTCTGGCGGTATCTCCGAAATAAATAATATCCTCTCCAGGAAGAGATTTCATGACTGATTTCACCACGGTTAAGCCTCCAATTCCGGAGTCAAATATCCCGATAGGTGAGCTGGCTGTAAGCTTCATTTTGTTAACTATTGACAATACTCTTGCGATTTAATCTGTTCACAGAATAACAAGTTAGAGACTAAGACAAAAGTAAAATAATAGGTTTTAACTCTTTCTAACCAATACGATTGTTTTTTTATACTCCTTATTTCTTTGATGTGGATGAACAGCTTCAACATGTACAATGTAAACCCCGGTTTTCATCAGATTATTGTTCCGATCTCGTCCATCCCAAATAACATTTAATGAGTTTCCAATCAGCTGATCGTTCACCAGAGTATTAATAAGTCTTCCATATCTGTCAAATATTCGCATTCTAACAAGGTATCCGGTTTCTGGCGGACGGAAACTGATAACTGCATGATCCTGTTGACCATCTAAGTCTGGTGAAAACGGGTTGGGCTCTATTTTAAGCCCTTCTCTACTAGAACTAATATCCTCAGTTTTGAAATGGATTGAGTTTTCAAGTCCAGGTGTACCACCCAATTTTGAGGCACTAGTTGACCACCCAATACCAAAACTCTGAACGCCATTATGATTTTCGGGTGTTGTAATTCGTTCAAGACTCCTGCCCCTCGCATCTGTCACGAAAGGGTGATGCCATTCGGGCGAATAGTAAACTGAGTCGATAGTTTGTCCATCCCTATTTGAAAGGTATACTCCCCGACCAGAGCTGGTTAATCCGAGCGTTGATCTGTCGACGCGGGCAAATTTGTTGTGTTCAGTATTTCCGAAGTAACTGTAAATGCGTGTATCCTCCCATGAACTTGCTGTATCGGCATAAAGAACTGCGTAATCATTGCCATGTATAATCCAGTTGTTGTCTACAGATTCCCAGCTGCGATACACACCATTTTTGTCAATTGTGTCACGTATGTACGTTCCATCTAAACTGATGCTATATGGTCTCAGGTTTTGGAATTCGATATACTCCGACTGGTCTGAAAATGCATCATATCTTCCCTGCAAAGGTTGATACATAATTTCATTGATAATAATATCCCCCGGATGTGCAACTTGAGCCACCTCCGCAAGTATATCAACTACATCTACACTTCCCATAGCCCTAATTCTTTCAATTTGAAGCTCGATTCTTGATGATCCCAACCAGCTTGAAAGATCTAATTGATTCAAGCTGATTTTGTCTCCTTCCCAAGGTGACCACTCATAGTCGACTACTTCCAGACCATTCATAGAAATAAAGGTTTTTACAGATGGCTCTACAAATGTGTTGAAATTAATTTCAATACTGTTGACACCAGATACGAATGCTTTCAACAATTCAACCTCTCTCAAGCTCTGATTCCGTACTGTATTCACTAGTCCGGCACTATGTCCGTTTTGATGTATACTAGCCGACCAATTTTGATAATCCATCGTCGCTTGGTCAGGATTTCTTCGTTCTAGGGACACACCATCAGACAGCTGACCGGTGAGTTCTGTGGTGTAGGCAAGGCTATCAATGATACTTCCGGTATTATCCCGTATCCATATAATATCCTGATTTCTTCCAAAAGCTGGAAGTGTTTGGACTAAATGAAAAGATCCAGAATCAGGTTCAATTTCCATCGGACTTGTGCTGATAACGATTTTCTGTTCTGGAAATAATGAAATCACACCTATCAGTTTTGAAGATTGTTGTTGTCTACCTACCTCCCAGTTCTGAAGATTAAGCAGTTTATCTGATCGATTAATAAGTTCAATAAATCGGGGTGTTCCATAAGCTTCCACCCTTGGCGTAAATTCATTTATAACGACATCAAATAAATCCGCTGAATCGTAAACCGTGAATTCTTTGGAAATCCCAGGAAGCTGCGAGCCCGACCAGTTGTCATTAAATGATGAAATTTCCAATCGGTATGTCCCTCCAGGTAGTGTTGCTCCAGGAAAAAGCCTAGCAGAGTACCCATCAATATGTAGAGACAAACTAGTCTCGACCTCTAGACCTGAACGCACATCAATAAGTCTGATATCATTCACAGTCAGGTTCTTATCAGATATTGGTTCTGAAAATGTAATATTAATTCCACCTGAATCAGTTGATTGAATATCTTTTACATGAAGTGGAAACTTGTTTATCTGAACCGGACCGAATAAAAACCGATCGGCCCGTGTGGATGTGAAGTGTGTTCTGAAGCCAAAGTAATTTGATACAAATAGATCATCATCTTGATGAATGGTCTCGGACCACACATAATCCATGTCGTATGCTGTTTGTACCCCCATTCTCCAGACATCACCCTGCTGCCGTTCAACTTTTACATGAAATGGTGCGTTGTCGTCGGGCAGAACCCGGGCACTCTGTAGGATTTCAACGGGATTTGATTCACCGCGCATTCTAAACAACCGGGCAAATTTCATTCCCCCACTTTCGCCAATTCGAACAGCATACCCATTCGGACTTTCTGGATCATCAATCTGTAGCCACACCCACACCCGATTTTGATTGCTCGTGGCAAAACCATCAAACTGAACAGAAAATGACCACTCACCGTAGTAAACTTCGCTCATCAGGTACAAATAATGGGAGTTGTTTTGAGGGTCGCCTATCTGCCTGAGTATCACTCCATCCCCACCATCATCCACCTCAAACCGGATACTCTCACCCAACCAAACATCACCGGGAAAGTCGTCGTAGCCATAATTCCAACTATACGTAAACCGACTATTCGTTGAATCGTAAGTAGTGGTCAACGATATTTCGTTGCGCACGATATTTTCTTCCGACAGCATTTCATCGTCATCTATGTAACTCAAAAAACCTGACTCAACAGCCAAAATCCCAAACAGTATTAAACTTAATAGTCTCATAGTATTTCATCGTTCACGTTGAAAAATAGTACTGAGCACTGTGCAAAAAACCAGATCCCGGGACTTCCGTCCCGGGATCCGCATAGGACTGCATCTACAGACTGTCTGGACTGGCTTCCGTTCAGCCTGCACATTGTGTTCAGTACTATATAAGAGCACCAATCACATCTAAATCTTACATTTCCTGCACAAATTTCGGGGTAATAGTTTGGAAATAGGGCTTTCTGTCTATTTATGGATGGTTTAGACTCGAATATTTATCAGGGACTATCCCATGGTACCCGTTGTTAAAATGATTTTTTCAACTGTATCAGTAACGATCATCACTTTTCGAGGTTCGAATGTGTTGTCCAATAACATGCATATTTAACACGTGTTTAGTATCAAGGATTTACAACTGCTTCACCTTAAAGTCGTTTCATCAAACAAACTATCATCACCCAGCGTAATCAACTTATTAAACGACGTCAAAACAGTTTTCAAGTTCCCATCAACACATTCAAAATCCGTATCTTTCCCCAAAAGAATAATCAAACGAATCCGATATAATGAAGAAGCAAGTCCGTATAAATGTAGAACTCGACAGTCAAAATATCCCCAAATCGATAGAGTGGGAGGCCGAAGATTCGGGTCTCGATGCCGCCACCCAATGCCGGGCGATGTTTTTATCACTTTGGGATCATCGTAAAAAGGATACGCTTCGATTGGATCTCTGGACCCGCGACATGACCGTCGATGAAATGAAGATTTTCTTCCATGAAACGCTTATAACCATGGCCGATACGCTCGAGAAATCCATCGCAGATCCTCGAATTTCTGGAGATATGCGTGATTTTTGCGCGTATTTTGCCGAAAAAATGGAAATCGCTGCGCCCGATAATCCAGTTAAGCCAGAGTAAACGAGGCTCTCCGGATAGATTACCTAGGTACGCCTGATAAGTGAATAAATCGGGGTTTGCCAGGTAAATAAGTTAATCCGGATATATTACCCCCGCACGCCTGATAAGTGAATAAATCGGAAGTTTGCCAAGGCAAATAAGTTAATCTGCATAGATTACCTAGGTACGCCTGATAAGTGAATAAATCGGGGTTTGCCAAGGCAAACGAGTTAATCCGGATAGATTACCCAGACGTTGTTTGAAAATAGGTCTCTGGACAGTTAATTAGCCGTAAATGGCTTAATGTGCTTTAAAAAACAAATTTTGAATCGCACTAAAAGCTTAAGGTTTTCACTTTGTCAGTCTCATAAAACTCACGAAAACCACCTACTCTTCGCGCATTTTCTGACATTCACACCGAATTCCCCATTTTTCACAGATCTCATGGTCGGGCGCTTTCGAAAATCGAGCCTTACACGCCGCCCGCCCGTGCAAAATCATCAGATGAGAAATATTGGTCCACTCTTCCTGCGGAAAAAGCTCCATCAGATCCTTCTCTATCTTTACCGGATCTTGGTGAACCGTAAGCCCGAACC
>JAIUMT010000087.1 GCA_022565415.1 Balneolales bacterium
AACCTGAACCACATTTTATCGGAATTGTTTTGCCAAAATAAATATAAATCCAAAAACATGAGAAAAACTAAAGCCCCCCCCCCCCGATTAGGCTCAGTCGCGGTTTAACGCGTCTTGCTCTAATATGCATAGGGATCATGGCATTTGCTGGTTTGTCGGCCTGTGATCGCGTTAGCTCTGGGCTTGAAACCAATACCCACATTAGTTCAGGTGAACTGCCCCAGCGTGGCGCTACTCCGTTGCCCGATATTGGTCGTCAACCTCCAGAAGTGCGTATTACACCCTCTGACGATGGTCGTGGAAAACCCGGAAGCTCCCAAGCCAGTGATGAACCCAATTTAGATATCGATTTCCAGGCTCTTCGAGCTTACATTGAATCAGTAGCCGATATCTTTGAAGAACGCTACGTTTCGGTATTTATAGTAGCTGATACCAACGGAGCATTTTATCATTACGGTTACAGAACGTTAAACTTTCATCCCTCTGAAGAGAATAGATCTAAAGCCCAACGTGAGATGTATCTTTACGTATTGCCAAATGAAGATGAGAGTGATGTGAGACGCATGAACGTAGCATTGATACCACGTTCATCAACGGCATTTGATGGGTATGCCCAATGGTTGCTTCCAAACAGGACATGGACACCGGCTCAGTCAAGCGATGTAATGCAAAAAGCAGGAAGTAACTCCATTCTGGATTCCTATTTAGAATGTGGTTGGGTTACAGAGTATGTCTTAAAAGAGTCGTTAAGTGGTGACTACTACAGCCTAGAAATTGTTAGTCAAGAGTACAGTTGTGCAGTTACTTATATTGATGATTCAAACGATGAACTTGGTGAAGGAGGCGGAGTTTGTTGGTCATGTAATGAGGATGGTGGTGGTGGAGTGGATGTGCTTACCAGTTGCAATGGAGATTCCAATGCTTATTGGGATCCGATTTGCCCAAACCGTTGTGTAGGTGGGGACACAAACAGGGAACCGGCACTTTCAGGCATGGACTGTGATAAAATCTGCGATTATGACAATGACTTTCTGGATAGGATGGATACTCAAGCTGAAATCCATCGAATGTGGAACGGTTCTTACGGTTTCAATAACAATCCCCTTCCTCACAGTCAAAGAATCGAAATGGTCACTTTCGTAAATCTTTATGCGGATGGATGGGAATTTCAGGAAATGGCTACTGATAATGTAAGTTCTTGTCACATCATACCGGCATTGGGTACTAAAATTAATCTAGGTGCACTAAATGCCATTATTCATACGCATCCTTTCTATCCTGACGAAGTTATTATGGATCAAAGATGCTATAACTATGCTAACTCTCGTTTACTTGCAAAAGGGGATTCGCCTATTGCTTTTGGAGAAGCTCAATATAGAGCTACTAGTGTTAGTGAGGCAGACAGTAACATGATAAAGCGAACGGGGGTACCCATGTACGTTGTCGATAAGGATGCTGTTCGTAAAATCGACCCATCAAACCCTAGTGTCTACAGCGATGTTTTTACTAACTGCTGGAATTAAGTTGACAACATAAATATAATTTAAAAGTTTTTTTACCATGAAAACACACCTACTCATATTTCTTATTAGCATATTTTTGCTATCATCAGTTATAGAAGCACAAGTAGCTCAAACTGAAAATCAAAATGCAGAACAAATTCCATGTCCGCCATTTAATGATGGGGCCTATCAAGCCCTGAAACAATTTGTAACCAATGAGTTGCCTAAAACCCGAGATGGTTCAACAATAGTTCAAGCTGTGTCTCCTAACGAAATTACCTGGGTAGAATTTCATCCAAGGTGCGAAAGTATGATAAACAAGGATGATGACCCCGACTATATTTCCTTCTGGAGAAGCAATAACTATTATTTTGTGCTGATTACACGTAAACCCGTTACGCTTGAAATCGATGATGATGGAATGTTAAGCCTTGATGGTTTCGTATTCTTCAAGGATATGATAGCTGTTTACGACTTAAACCTTAATCTGCTTGGTCATTTTCTATAATGAGCATGTTGGATTTGATTTTACTCTAAAAGTATGCATTGACCTTATTCTTGGGTTAATGCATTCTTTTTCAACGAATCACTTTTCCTGAGTCTTCATTCTACAAAGCATCATCAATCCCATCAATTACCACCGCATCGTTACTCTACTGAATTCCAATAATCGCCAATTTCCATAATGTGGATTTTCACCGGCTCGGACTCATTATCTATAAAATAAACGTTATTATTTTGCGCATAAACAGGCATATCTCCCCATTGAACCCACTTCGAATCACTCCCTCCGGTGCGTGTATTTAATCGGGTAATAACCACAGATTTTCCATCTTTCTCGTAGCCATGAAACGTATAGATTAGTAGCTCTTCGGAATTCAATGAGTATACTCCACTTACCATAGATTTTCCTTCGGTTACCCTCCTCAATTCGCGGAACATTGCCTCTATGTCCCGGTGAGCAACCCGCCGCTTATCTTGCGTTACTTCACGATATCCATCAAGCTCTAAATCAATGGATTTAGCCAAGCGACCGTCAAAGTTGAATACATACGCTTTTTTTTCGTAAGCGGGCACTAAGTAGATATGATTATCATGAACAACCAAGTGGCTTCCTCCTCCTCCATTTGTTCGATAGGCAAGATTCGGAAACCGAACTTCCACTTGGTCAAATTCAATTTTCAGTTCTCCATCTCTGTCAACGCCGCGTACTTCTGGCGGATGAAGGGTATGCGTGTATAATCCCACGTAAAGTGAGTCATTCAAAAAATCAAACGTTCCCGTTGATAAAAACTCTAGAGCAGCTACATGGGTCACAATGTTATCGTAGGAGATGTACACTCCCCAAGGCATTCCGTTTGTAAAGAATACCTCATCTGTTAGAAAATAGGGTTGTTGGGGAGTCCAATTAAATCCCGGATAACTATCTGTAGCGTCGATGCGGGTGATCAATTCACCGGATGTGTAATCCAAAAGGAGGAATAGTTTCTGATGAATATCCATAATCCCAATGTGCGTATCGTTGGCAATCAAGATTCTATCTGTAAGGAAAATATCGTCATCAAGTTCGATTGTACGCGTTTGCGCAACGACCATCGTGCTGATAAACAGCGATATCCATAACAGAATAATGGCGATTCTCATAGATTTTTTGTCCCTTGTTGAAGTGTTATAACGACGTTGCTTGTTGACTTAAATCCTAATCGAATTAAAGTATAAAATTCTGGCGAAAAAATGATTCTTATGCAGTAGCAACTTTGAAGACGGAAGTTGTGTTCGTATTATTGAACTATCATATAGTTTGCCTCAGCCTGTCAGCCGGTCGTATTCAGAGATTCTAAGGCAAACTATTTTGGATTCACACCGCTTGCTGCGTCGTTAAAATCACCAATTATAAATAAGGGACTTCAGCCATGGAATATCTAATTATCGCTTTAAAATTAATCGTCGGACTAAGTATTCTAAACGTTTGGCTTGTTCGTTCCAAAAAGCCTACACCATTCAGAGGCGGTTCTGCTCGCAATATTGAAGAAGAATTTAAAGCGTACGGATTACCGGTTTGGTTCATGCATGTTATTGGCACGGTTAAAATTGTCCTCGCCATTCTGCTTATTGCTTCGATATTTTATCCGCAGGTTGAGGCAGTTTCCGCTTATGGAATTGCATTTCTAATGCTTGGAGCCGTCTTTATGCACATTAAAATCAGTGATCCCCTGAAGAAGGCATTTCCTGCCTTTACATTTCTCGTTTTCTCGCTTTTTATTGCGCTAATTTAGAGTTTCACCAAGGTTGGATGTAGAATCTGATAGTTAACCAAGCGCTAACCAGCATAAAAATTAGAGATGGGGCAGCTTGAGCGATGCTGTCCTTTATTTTTATACGAACGATGAAAGCAATAAGCATCATAGCGGTGAATCCGGCCGCGGACAAAATTCCAATGTAGGGAAAGAAATACCCTGCCAGCAAGCCAATTGAGCCCAAAATTTGTAGAACTCCTGTTTGTTTTCTTTGCGCGTCGGATAAGCCAAATCGTTTAAATTCCTCTATCATAAATTTCGAGTTTAACGATTGAAACCCGTAAAACAGAAAAAAAGCGGCGATTAGGAATTGAATAATTTCAAATGTGGATAACAAATACTTTGGGATTAGAATGTTCAGATAGCGGTAGAATACTTTTCGGAAGACGCAAGACCTTGAAATGCACGATCTGCGAAGGAAATAATAATTATACCAATAGAAGCGAGTTAGGCAGAGAATCGTTCAGTTTCGGACTTTATCTCGCCGTTCAACTCATTTTTAACCGGCTTAACTGATGTAACGCACAAGTCGGAAAGCCCACATAAGCCACGTTCAGCCACTGCACAAGGTACTCCTCAAGCCCAAGGTTGCCTCAAGTCTTTTTTACATACTGTGGGACATCGATTTCAGTGAGCTATGTGCTGGTTTTGAATGAGCGATAGCAACGAGGAGCAATGTCGGTTATAACCGACAGGCCGATGGTGTTGTCGGTTGACTTATAACCAGATTCGATTTCAACCTACATCCGCCATCAAAACAATCCATCAGTGAAACTATTCTTCGTCGGATGTGACACGTACGGCATTTCGGTGTAGTGCTTGTTGAACATCATTTACAATGCCCATGGGTGCGTCGGCACTAATACTCAGCTTTGCAGAAATATCAAATTCGTTGTTCAATCCGGAAAGCACCGAGTTAAGGTAATCAACGTGGACTTCTTTGTTGTCCAACATCAGCACTTGATTTCCAGTGACTTCAAGCGTAACAACTTTGGATGCAGTTGTAGCAGATGAATTTTGAGCAGGCGCACAAGCTAGTAAACCTAGAGACAGAACAACAGCAAAAAGGGCGAAACGTGTCATGATTATTCGATTAGTTCTTTGATGAGTAACGATACAGAATATGTAATAATGCAGGTAGATATGCAAATAAAGTATTCAAACAGCTAAGCTCGCATTAAACTGAATGTGAACAACCGACGCCCAGATTCGCTCAAATTAACTCGACGCACTTATATTCATAACTGATCAGAAGAAAATGAATATGACAAATCCGTCCAGGGTAAAGAAAATACTTCGCTAAATACAGCTCTTTACTGAGTTTTATGTAAACATCCCTTGCATTATCTCAGTGCAAAAAAGGCCACGGCGATAACCATAAGAATACCCAAAATAATTACAGCTCGTCGAATATAGATGTGCAGCATGGGTATCAGATTATGTTAAAGCGTTCGGAGTGAACTTTGTGCACCGGCACTCCCCAATCGCGCAGGGCGCCTTCAGCGACATCCATCATGGCGAGACCAACAAATCCGAGACCAACACCAAACTCAATCCAGAATCCGCGGCTCTCCTCTGCATGACCGATGGTAGCGACAACAAGCGGGGCCACTACAAGAACAAAGAACAATAGTAACCATTTTGCCGCATTGAAGATGAATATGGTGCGGGTGCGCATGTAGTTTTATAGTATGTTTCTCAAAAATATAAGTAATGAAATTGATTTGGCACATACAAGGAATAATCTCGTTTTGAGAAATACTATTTCTCAAAACTTATGCTATCTCTGAAGTTCTACTAAAAATTTTTTCGAATATAGTGGCTTGTATCTCTCATCTGTGTTGAACCTGTATGAAGATACAAATCTGAATGTGCCTGCCTCAGTGATGGTATGTTTAATGGTGATTGGTCTTGTAATAATATACTCTGGGAACAAGCCAGTACACGCTCTAAAATCTGCATCAAAAAACTGCCATCCATCCGATTCAAGTCTCTCAATGGTATACACAAATCCACTGCAATAAGGGATTCGAGTTTCTGATGTTGGCCGTATTGATATTTCGATTTCCTGGCCGACTTCTATTGTTGAAGGTGCAACACTAATTCTTGGTGAGGTCGGACTATCGTTGCCCATAATCGAGCAACCAAACAGGAAAACAGCTAAAATGCCGAAAACGAATGTTGACTTTATCATAACTCTTGAGATTTATGTGCATTTGTGCGCGGGTGGTTAGTTGACCCGACCCAAAACTCTTTTAATCAAAGTAGGTAATTCACATGAAAGCCGAAACAAAACTTTGTTGAAAATGATACACGCAGCGTCGAGATTATATCCCGCAACGTAAATATCCCAGCTGTTTCGGTGCCAAGCAGGGATTCTCATAAATGGCAACGTCGCACCATGCTTTGAATCCCGGCGTGGCAATCTAGTTATTCAGCTGTGAGGACAACCTTATATTGATTTCTTTTCAATTCATTATAGCTGATATTCCCATACGGTCTGCCCACAGCCACAGGTCCGGTATGGTCCATATAATTATCCCGTATCGTATAAAGAATAATGTGGATTCCCTGATCAAGCTTTTCAATTGGAAATCCTTCGATTTCATTTAAATCAACAACAACAGATTCATTTACCAATAAAGTTGGAAAAGGTATTGCATCAAGATCGATAACGGGTGAAATATCAACCCGAGAAGCAGTTTCCTCATCTAGAATCAAATAATAAATGGTCTCCCCCGTTTGATTTACTAGCTCAACCTCAGTGGCAATGGAATTGTTGCTTGTAAGATTACATGCGCTTATAGATAAGACCATCGCAGCAAGAACGTATGTGAATCGATTTACTCTCATTGAATTATATTTACATTTTGGGGTTTTATTCCAGCTTATACTATAGTTCAAAATAATAAATTTTTCCATGTTACCCCTTTCCATTTTAGATCTCTCCATAGTAACCGAAGGCAGCTCGGCTCGTGAAGCTATTCAAAACAGCAGAGACTTGGCTCAAAAAGTCGAAAAGATGGGTTACAACCGATTTTGGATGGCAGAGCATCATAATATGGAGAATATCGCCAGTTCTGCTACATCCTTGCTTCTTGGTCATATTGCAGATGCAACTGAGAAAATCCGGGTCGGATCGGGAGGCATCATGTTGCCGAATCATTCCCCTCTAATTATTGCCGAACAGTTTGGTACCCTGGCAACCATTTATCCAAATCGGGTAGATTTGGGCCTGGGTCGTGCTCCCGGGACAGATCAGCTTACGGCAAGTGCGCTTCGTCCCGACAGAATGCAACAAACACAGCATTTCCCCGATTTAGTGCAACAGCTGCAGCGGTATCTATCGAAGGATAACAGCGACAGTAAAGTCCGTGCATTTCCGGGTGAGGGTACAGAAATTCCAATCTGGATTTTGGGGTCAAGTACCGATAGTGCCTTTCTAGCCGCTGAAATGGGACTTCCTTATGCATTTGCCAGCCATTTCGCACCTCAGCAACTAGTTATGGCACTTCAGATATACCGAGAACGATTCAAGCCATCTGCCCAATTGGATCAGCCTTATTTTATGCCATGCGTTAATGCAATTGTGGCAGAATCAGACCAGGAAGCAAGCTATCTTTCAACATCGATGCTGCAAATGTTTATGGGTGTCGTGACGGGAGATCGGTCGCCCATGAAACCTCCGGTTGACAGCATGGACGGACTCTGGAATGAACACACCAAGTACGCCGTTACGAAGATGCTTGCCTATTCGTTTATTGGCGGTGCTTATAAAGTACGCGACGAAATAGATCGCTTTTTGGAGGAGGTGAAGGCAGACGAGCTGATGGTTTCTACGTATATCTACGATCACAATCTGCGGATAAAATCATACAAACTGCTGGCGGATTTAATGTCTGATTGAGGTTCATTTAAAGCACAGGTCGTACGCATGCTATGGTTTCGACATAATTTCGATTAAATATTGCCGGTTTTCTACATTTGAACCGAAGTTCGTTCTTTATCGCTCTTGAAGATCGCATCGATAACCTTCATGTTCGCAACGGCATCTTCGAGCGGAGTCGGTACGGCTGTGTCATGCAAAATTGAACCACAAAACGCATCAACCTGTACCCGATACTGGTTAATAGGATCAAATTCGAGTCGTTGTCGCTCACCGTTTTTTGTTATGATGATGCCAACGATCTTATTGCCTGTCGGACTAAATGGTGTTTCGATCTCGATTATGCCATCAGTCCCGAAAATCGTAACGTGTTGATGGTTATGCATTCGGGTAGAACAGGTGAAAGTGGCCGTTTTGTCTCCGAAAGTAAGAATTCCCGAAGCCTTACTGTCGACATCAAACTCGGCATCCATATCCAGTTTGCCGAGCACCGTGTCGGGCTCTTTGCCAAATAAATACCTCGAAAGCGATATGCAATAGCATCCGATATCCATTAGTCCTCCGCCACCCATATTGGGCTTATTTCGGACGTTTTCTGCGTCGTCGTTGTAGTAGGTGAAGACAGAGTGAACGGATTGAAGTGTTCCAATTTCACGATTTTCGATAAGTTTCTTGGCTTTTTCCCACTGAGGATGAAATCGGTACATGAATGCTTCCATGACTCGAAGGTCTGGGAATTCCCGGGACTTTTGCAGCAACTTCTCGGCTTCGTTGCAATCCAAACCGATAGGTTTTTCGCACAAAACGTGTTTGCCGGCTTCCAGTGACTTGATTGTCCACGGCACGTGTAGGTGATTCGGAAGCGGATTGTAAATGGCATCAATTGATTCATCCGCGAGCAGCTCCTCGTAACTGCCATAGCTGACCGGAATGTTAAGGTCCGCGGCGATGCGTTTGGCTTTATCCGGATTTCTGGATGCAATGGCATGAAGGCTACTGGTTTTGCTCGCCTGAATAGCCGGAATCATGTGATTCATGCTGAATTTCGAGGTGCTGAGAACGCCCCACTTTAAACGTTTCATATAGGATTGGGAAGGTGCAGGTGTTTATGCTACGGTAGCCAAGGCCGGGCCATCATGATAAACACCGAGTAGGTTTCCATCCTTGTCGAAGACCACAATTCGTCCTAAATCAGTTGACAAAAAGCAATGTCTGATGCACCTGTAGGTGAATCTTAGTTTCATTTCGACAACATAGACATCTTCGAAAGATTCCAGTAGTTGATCGGGAGTCGGATTCCTGAATCCCGGCTCATAAACCTCGAAAGCTTCATGAAACGTTACCTGAGCATTGTATGCTAGCGCTGCTGACTCATAAAAATCGTTTTGCTCTTTTGTGACGAGGGAATCTATAAAATCTCCGTAATAGTTAACGGCATCGGCGGTAATAGCGTATGGAATACGGACTCCATCAAACGAAGTGTACCACCAGTGTTTAGACTCAGAAATCTCCTCATGTCGAGAGCTGGAAGCTGCATCTAAAACATCTTCGCGAGATGGATACTGTGATTCAGCGATACGAATGAGATTTTGCTCAAAATCATTGCTGCCGCCACGATCTATGGTTTTGGAGAAATCTTGATTATCGTTTGTGGTGTGGTTTACTGTACTGTCGAAGTTCTCGGTTGAGCTGTAGTTCTCAGATATGCCGTTGTTATCTGACGTACCGTTTGATTCTGCCGTGCAGTTGATGGACATTACAGTGACGACTAAAATCGATAAAAATGATGTGATTCTCATTATGGAATTGGTTTAAGCGTATTAACGACCCTTTGTTATTGTGGTAAGACGTATCACGACGAAGTTAACCGCTTAGACGAACATTACAAATAAACTAACTAAATATTAATTCCACACTAATATGCAGGTGTGGATAACGTCATCTTCAATCGATTTGATTAATAGGCCTCTTCCATTTGCTGAACTCGTTCCATAATTAACCTCTCAAGTTCCGGCAGGTGTTGCGTCATAACCTGCTCCCCTATTTCCATTCCTTTCTGCATAATGACGGGTGTACGTTGAATGGCTTTTTTCCCGGTTTCAGTCTGGTAAAAAGCAGTAATATCTCTCAACTCTGACTCCGTGAATTCTTCTATATAAATCTCTATATAGACATCTTTTAGGCTTTCCCAGCTCATATACTTTTGCATAAATGATTTCATGATGTCTTCAAACACAAGCATCTGAGGATTTGCACGTACTTGGGCATCAATCATACCGTCAATTGATTGAGTAAGAATCGTTGGCATATCCATTTGTTGAAGTAATTCCTCTGCCGCCTGATAATGACTCTCTGAAGTGTTCTGAGCCAAACATGGTATGCTAAAAAATGCGAAAAATACTACGAAAAGTAGAGTCTTGATTGGTGTCATGATGATTAGATCTTGATTCATTGTTGAGTTAGACTAAAGATGGAATCCAATTTAGTTGAATATGAATAAATGTCAAAGCAATATAAAGTTAAGTCTATATTTAATTGAACGCGTTATTTGATGTCGCTTCAATTAGTTAGATATTTGTCGAAACCACGTTCTATATTGTCTTCAAACGAAATAATACAAACCACGACTTGTTGTCATGAAAATTGCAATAATCGGTGGTGGAATCGGCGGACTAGCAACAGCAACCGCCCTTCAGCACCATGGGTTGGAATTCGATTTATTCGAGCAGACCCCAGAACTCACTGAAATCGGTGCCGGGGTCGGACTATCCGAAGCCCCTATCGCTATTTTAGAGAAATTCGGACTCGTAGATAAACTTTTCGCCGCCGGAGCACCAATAAGCGGTGCTTGCATGATGGACAAAAAGTTTCGAAAAGTTCGTCAGATTGATTTAAAGAGCCGATCTGTCTGCATTCATAGGGCCAGGTTAGTCGACATTCTCGGCACACATATCCCACCTGAAAAAGTTCACCTCAGCAAAAAAGTTCGTAGCGTCGAGTTTTTGCATAATAATTCCGCGAAAGATGAAGTACGGGTGAATTTCGAAGATGGTTCTACCGGGACGTTCGATTTATTGATTGTTGCTGATGGTATAAATTCGACGATTCGTAAGCAAATCTTCCCCGACATTGCCATTCGATATGCTAATCACGTGATTTGGCGAGGGATAACGACAATGCCACTACCCGCCGAAATCGCCAATAAGTTTGTGGAAATTTGGGACAAAGGTCGCCGTTTCTTGTGCATATCGCTCGATTCTGAACGCACATTTTGGCTTGCCTTGGATCGCGGCGAACCCGGCGGAAAAGACAATCCCGAAACGATAATCTCAGAGCTTCTCGATAAGTTCTCAGACTTTGATGATCTAGCTTTAGATTTCATTAAGAATACCGAAAATGTACTGAGGAATGATTTAGCGGATTTGGGTGGGTTTTCTCGTCCGTGGTATAAAAAAAGCATCGTTTTCGTTGGCGATTCTATTCATGCCACGACGCCAAATATGGCTCAGGGAGCTTGTCAAGCTATCGAAGACGGATGGTGTCTGGCTGAATGTCTTGCACAAGGAATCGCCGAATCAGCGCCGGCATCAACTGGACAAATTATCGATGCACAAGAAGTGATAAACGAGGAAAAAACAGCTATATCAGACAAAAAGAGAAGCCCGCAAAACCTTGATCTATCAAAAATATTCGCGGCTTATCAGTCACGGCGTGAGGATAAAGTTATGCAGATTGTGCGAGTATCCTGGAATTTCGGCAAACTTGCCCACGCAAAGAGCCCGATCGTGAATGCCATATCCCGCATGCTTTGGCGCATGATTCCAGAATTTGCCCTCCGAAAGCAGGA
>JAIUMT010000088.1 GCA_022565415.1 Balneolales bacterium
AACCCCAAAATATGATATCTCGAACCCGTAAAAACCATATCAAACACAACACAAAAACGAGTTGTTATATTACTCGTTTTTGATACTAGAACCAGGTTGACCGACGATATATTTTTTTAAACAAAGCTACCGAACCCAGATAAAGTCAATTTAGATGAGCAAGTAACGAGTTTCACCTGCCAGAATCCCGACTCTACAAGCTATGCTAAAGCAAAACCTGAATGAGCAAACTCTTAACTCAATATTGCATCAAGTTCGTTCTGTGTTCGTTTGATGTGAGATTTATTAATTCCCAGCTTCGTCATAACATCCGCGTTATTTTGCAAATCATGGCAAACCGTGATTCCCTCATCTAATAACAAGGTTTTATCGTGTTTCGACAATCCCTGAAGCATCGTAATGGGCATAATTTGCGTTTCTTCTATGGCTTTAATCAAGGATGCATCATGCGGATAATCCCAGCCCAATAATTTTATTCCACTGCAATTGGCGTAGTCTATGGCATCAATTGTAAATTTCGCGTTAGTCACCAGCCAGCCTTCGAATTGAGGATTATCTTCGTGCTCACCGCCTAGTCCGAGCGAGCGCCAGGAAGTGCCGTTATCTTTTCTCCAGGCTGCAACAACGTCGTTGAATCGAGAATGGAAGTAGAGCGCGACTTTGACATCGGTTTTAGACCCGGGCTGATTCCGAAATTTGCATTCGGCTATATTAACATGGTTGTTTTGCCAAGCAATTACATCCAATTCGTGCTGCACACAAACACCACTAACGACACGTCCGACATCAGTTTTGTATCCTTTGGCTTCGAAAACTCTGGCAATATAATGCTCGAATGGATATCCCGACGGACCCAGATCCATAATTGCATGTTTCAGCTGATATCGGGAAGCGGCATAGATAGAATTTTTTCGCAAAACCTGAAACGCTTTTCGATAAATTTTTCGTGTCGACATCCCATCCGTGAGGTGCGATTCCACCTCCGTAATGACCTTTTCAACAATTTCGTCTTTACCACCAGACCGTAGCAGCGACGACCTCAACTTCTCACGATTATAGGTGTCTTTTTTGCCTGATGCCTTGGTTATTTCAATATCTGGATATCGCATCTGTAGAGTTTTTCTAAAAAATAGGTTATTCACCAATCTTGATATCTCAGCACTTACTTATCAGTAGCGTGTTTCGAATAAAAAAAGGGTGATGCATCAGAATACAAAATCTATCTGAAGCTTCACCCTTAAAAATATTGCCGATTGCTGGCTATCTGGAATAATTTTGCTGGTTTTGGCAATATTGAAGCGGCCTTAACATCATCAAAATCCACATAACCAACTAGTATAACATTGATCGACGAGTAACTGCCGAAACAACTGGGATCAATAATTCCGCTTAAAACGAGTTTAATACCCTGAATAAAATCTGCGTAGACGGTCAGTAACCTGATCGTAGATTGGTCCGGTGAAGGCCACGAACAAATCCTGATTCGGAGGTGTTGGTGCTTCTCTGAATTTGGTTAATCTGAGTTGGTCTTCGTTTAGCGCTCTCTCGTCGCCATTAAAATTTGCCCATTCGCTCACCCAAACGAACTCACCTGGAATTTTTTCTTGCAAAATAACCCGACCACTCCATGCATCTTGAATTCGCATATCCATAATGCCATTTGAAACTACGGTTTTGCGATGTTTGGTTAATCGGGCCTGAACGATGTTATACACATCCATTTTGTCGCCGTTTTCTAACGTTACTTCTCCGACTTTCACACTATCGGTGCTGGATACTGTTTCGGTGGATGACTCCATCCGGGTCTGACCAACCATAAATTCATCGAATGTTAGATACACCTGTTGATCTGGTTGGGTAATTCCTTCTGCCTGAGCCTCATCAGGATAATAAAATTGGACATATTCGCTCATTCGGCGGTGGTTTTGAAGATACTCGACCACTTTATGATGAAAAAACTCGTGGCTGACCGACAAACTTCGTTGTTGAAGTGGAGGCACGTTCACAATGACGTGCAGAGTTGCATAGCTGAGGGCTTCATTCATACGCTCACGGGTGTCGCGGTAATCCGGCATCATTCGCTCTACGACCATGAAATGCTCATATGCCTCACGAGATCTCTCCCGGTTATTGGGGTCAAGAGAAGCAATTCCAGCTTCATAGCGAACCTCTGCGGCTTTTTCCTTGGATTCGTTAAGTTCGTCTATGTAGAATCCGCGAACATCAACTAAATCGAGGCAAGCCGGACAACGTTGCACACGTTCAGTTAAGCTGTTGAGCTGCTCGTACGATTCTACGACCTGCTCGAATCTGAATCGTTCGTTCGAGTTCTCGTACATTGCTATACGGTTCTCGTGCAGATCGATAGCCAGCGGCCAGGCTTTAACCAAAACTTCCCGAGCCGACCTGTTCCCAGGACTACTTCTCAGTTTATCGACCGACATGCGAACGGCCCGCTCATACTCTCCGCGGTTGAGTGCTTTCTTCGGAGTATTACATGCCGATAAAAGAAGTGAAAAGACTGCTAAAAGCAGTACATAACGAGTTACATTATTAGTAAGTGACATCTCTAAATCCCTTTATTTGAGCAAAAAACGACATTAGTTTTGGTAAAAACAGCGCTTGAGTCATAATTTGCGCAGAAGAGCACTTTTTACCGTTGGTGTGCAATCTACACAACCTGACGTTGTTAGCGCAATAGGTATTTTTATGATCTGTTAAAATAGAGAATTTGATTGCTATGATAGAATATCCTTCCTATCTTTCTAGTCTTGTAAAATCCAACGTTTTTTATAGATACTATGTACATCCTTATTGTTATCCTGATTACGCTAATCGCCATTTTCATGACGATCGCCATTTTATTACAAAGCGGACAAGGCTCAGGTCTGTCTGGCGGACTAGCCGGAAACGCTGGTGGAGGTGCCGGTATGGTTGGTCAGCGAAGAACTGCCGACTTTCTTTCAAAGGCTACCTCATTCATGGGCGGCGCGTTCTTGTTCCTTTGCTTAATCGCCAACTTCTTTATTGATCGTACAGTGACAACCCAATCTGCTGTACAGCAAAGTGGCTTTGAGATGCCTGCTAATCGTGATTTCCAGCCACCAGCTGAGTCACCGGCTGCTATTCCACAGTCACAAGACGACGAGAATTAAAAAATAATCAAATCCGGGCGTTGTCGCTGATTTGATGTTGTTCAAGTTAAAGCCTCCGAGAAATTAGTTTTTCGGAGGCTTTTCTTTTTTTAAATATTGTAGCTCATTGGGAAGGAAACAGCTAACCTCTTAAATAGATTCAATCGGATCAGGGCGATCCGGTTATGAACATCAGGTCTTCCACATCGATAGTCGGACTTTTTTAGAAAGCCGGGGTATTTACCCTCAAGGAGGAATCATCAGTAGAGGTTTCGAGCCGGATTGCTACTGCGGTGATTGGGTGTTTACTCTCAAGGAAGAATCATCAGTAGATTACTTCTGCCTCAAAAAATAAATCTTGTTCCTTTTCTTCGCTAAAGATCTACTTTAACATTTAACCGGCATCAGCGAGCAGAACGTGCATTTCCACTTAAGGGGCAGAAATTAGCACTACATCTTCCGCAACTAGTCCTTTATCGTTCTTCACAAGTGTGAATTCGAAAATTAAGTCGCGGCTGGGCAAAAAACTAGTGTCGAAGTCAGCCTCAAACTGAGAAACGTGTGCAAAAACAGTTCGAAATGGCGAATCCTCAGCTCGGCTATCGGTAATCCACAACTTGTCGTCGATTCTGTTCAGGTAACGCATGAAACCATATCCATCGCTATGAGAAAAGTCATAGCACATTCCACGCACCCGTGAGCCGACCGTGCCCCACTCATACGGAGACTTAATCGGCAAAAGTCCGGGAATTCCATAACCCGAGATGAATAAATCGACTTCGCGTTTGAGCGTTTGGGCGACGTTATCGAATCCGATCAGCTCTACACGCTTCCCCTGACTTTGTAGCTTTTGCACAACCGGAACTAGTCCGCTGTTGCTGCTGAGAAGCATGATACGATCGCAATCGTCGGTTTGGGAAAGGAGGTCGACCGTCATGTCGATGTCGATTGTGTTCTTGGTTACAACCGTTTCAGTTTCCGGATCAGTGTACTTGTGCAACGACCGCTCGATTACTTTGTACTCGAAATCACGCATAACCTCGGTAAATCGAGCCGTTTTTTGCTTATATGTGGCGTCGTCCTGCATGCGCTCGCGATCGACGGCCAGATAAACATTTAATCTGCGAGGTGAATATCCGCCACGGGAGGCAAATTTTCGAAGAATGTCGTAGCGTAGGCCAAATCCGCCGTTCAGGGTTACATTTATAGCATCTACGAATACACAGACTCGTTGAGGGGAGTTACTCATCTTAAAAATATGTTTTTAAATAATATCGTGTTGATTCCTGCGCAAAGTACCAATCGATCCGCTAATTACTGATCGATGTGCTTTGGCTTTCCTGTGAAAAATACAAAAACTAATCCACATACTAACAGAATAAGCCGACCAGATATGCTTTCAACGAAATGAAAACCGCTTTCAGTACCTAGCCAAACTAAAAGGGACGCAACAGCCATTATGAATAGCGCCCTGACGACCCGGTAATTTACAGCCATCGCTTTTCGGGCATAATGCAATAAAATAAGGCTCATCACTCCGTACGAAAGAACTTTTGCGGAGGCAGACCCCATCATGCCAATTTGATCGACTAGAATCCAGTTGCCTCCGATTGTAATTGCAGCGCCGACCAAGGTAATCGCCGGGAGTTTTGAGGTTTGATCTTTGATGAAAATTCCGGCCGAAAAATTCACGAACCAACCCTGAAACCAATATGCTAGCAGGAGTAACGGTACAATTGACAATCCGGCCCAGTACCTGCTGTCGATTAACGTGGCTGAATCTGTGAAAGGAATGCGGAGTCCGGCAATCTCAACGACGAAAAGCCCGACGGTGAGGAATATTCCGGCTGCGACGAGGTTGAACCAATCAAAAACCTGACCAAACAGCACTTTTGTATCCTTTTCAGCGGCATATTTCATGAAAAATGGTTGCCAGGCCATGCGAAACATCTGAACTCCGAGTAGCATAAACACAGCTAGCTTGTAACAGGCGTTATAAAATCCGGTGATATCTTCGGGAGTATAGTCGACATCGTATATCCGATTGATTGCATCCGACGACATGCTGTTCAAATAGAACCTGTCGATGACTTCATTTATGGCGAAACCGAGTCCGTTGGGCACGTAAGGCAGGCCAAAAAGCAATGTTTTTTTCAGAATTCCCGTGTCGAACCGACCTTTGAGTTGGGATCGGGTTATAATCCAAAGTCCGGCAGCGGTGAGTCCCGATGCGACCAGATTACCCCAAAGAACCGCCTCAATCCCCCATCCAAGTCCGGCAACAAGCCAGATATTGAGCACTAGATTGATTATTACATTCGCAATTCGGAACCCAGCATAGGTGAACGACTTCCGTACCAGACGCAGCTCGGCGTATGGAATTATGCTGAGGGTGTCGAACCATAGAATCCCAATTAGCAGCAGGTACAGGGTGTCGGCGTCGTGTTGGTGCAGGCTCATGAGTGGCTGGATCCACGACGACCCCAGTAGCATGAGCATGGCGAGAACGGTACCAACGCTGAGGAGTGCGGTTTGCAGGGTTCGGAACACGCTTTTGGATCCTTCCCGCTCGGTGGCAAAACGAATATACGACGACTCCATCCCGAAGGTGAAAATCACATTCAGAAACACGATTCCGGCGAAATTAAGACCCACAACCCCGTATGCAGCCGGATCAAAATAGGCTGTGTAGAACGGAACCAGCAAGTATCCTAAAAACCGGGCCACGACGCTGCTGAGTCCGTAAACGGCCGTATCAGAAAGTAATTCTTTGAGTCGGGACAAAGTTTTCGGTTTAAATCGGGTGATTATTTGGGTGAAGTGCTATCGCAACGCCTGTAAGAAACTGAATCTGTATGAACATTTGGTTGATATGCTGTGGAACAACGTCTTAAAGGGTTTAGCTGAGGTGCTTTTAAACATCAACGTCGACTAACCGACAGTTAGTAACATGTGCTTATTTGGATGAAGCGATATCGAACAGCGCCTGGACGCCATAAATATAACTTCGGGATCCAAATCCGGCGATTATTCCGGTGGAAACAGCGCCGGTTAGCGAAGTGTGCCGAAACTCCTCCCGGGCATGGATGTTCGACAGATGCACCTCAATTTTGGGCACCTCAACCATAGCAAGCGCATCCCGAATGGCCACAGATGTGTGCGTGAACGCTCCAAAATTGCATACGAATCCTTGATACGCCCCGGACTTCACCGCATCATGAATGGTTTCGATTAGTTCGCCCTCATGATTGCTTTGAAAAAACGTAAACACAGCCGAGGGAAAGGTAGTGCGCAGTAAATTTTCGATATCGACCAACGTCTCGGACCCGTAATGACTACGCTCGCGATAACCGAGCATATTCAGGTTCGGGCCGTTCAGAATAAGGATGTTCATAATTATTAGAATTTTCGGATAACTGGGATTCGAGTGGTCGGGCTTTGCCTTAAATGTTCAAAACTATAGGTGTTTTCGGATGTCGTTTGCGACTTGCTGCATTTCATCAGAAGATAAATCAACCTTTTTACCTAGAGAAAAACCTTTTCGATCGGGATACATGGGAATGAGGTGAACGTGAGCGTGTGGAACCTCCAGTCCCTCCACAATAATACCCGTTCTGATGGGAGAAAATGCGGTGTCCAAAGCCTTAGCGATGGGTTTTGCGAATTTGATTAGTCCGCCTAAGATATCGTCGTCGAGATCGAAAATGTAATCTACTTCCTGCTTTGGAACGACTAATACATGTCCTTTCGCGGCCGGATTAATATCCAGAAACGCATAATATTTGTCGTTTTCTGCAATTTTATAACTGGGGATATCGCCCGCGATGATTTTGGAAAAAATACTAGCCATACGTAGGTGGATTAATTATGGAATTCTTTGCTAAAGTATAGAGAATTTCGGGCATTCACCTGATGAAATTCATTTTTCTGAGGCACAATAGTAGGTTCAGGCCTCGAAAAAACCACTTGTGTCATATTTTTAAAAAAAATTTTGCATGGGGCGGGTGAATATTCGTATATTTAAAATCTTCGAACGATATGAATTTATCGTCGCTGAAAGGGTAGCTCAGTCGGTAGAGCAGCGGCCTTTTAAGCCGTCGGTCGTGGGTTCGAGCCCCACCCCTTTCACCATAACCAAATACATTAAGCTTTGAAATGGGAACACTTCAAGGCTTTTTTTATGCCCTTCTGGTATTTGGATGATAAGCAAAAAGTGGGTCGCTCTACTCGGAACAAATTGATCGTAGCTTCAACTTGTATTTGAACCCGTATCGGCAAATCCACTTTGAGAACTTTCGAATATTGATCGTAGCATCAACTTGTATATGAACTGTAAGCGAGTATATTGATTCAAGAGTAAACTGGGATTTAGTCTGATGCTGATGCAAATTAAAAAATTACTCAATCCGCTTTCTATTGCATTACTTTATGCCATCTTTGGTTCGGTATGGATACTCTATTCCGATCGGTGGGTTGCGAATTTGTCTGACGATATGGAGATGTTATCGCAGATGCAAACGTACAAAGGTTGGTTCTACATCATCCTAACTGCGATTCCACTTTTTTTACTTATCAAGGCACATCAGCGTTTTGTGCTGGAATCGGCCCAATTGCTTAAATCAACAGAGAAGAAATACGAAAACCTATTTCTGAGTAACCCATATCCAATTTGCGTCGTCGATCCGGAAACTTTGGGGTTCATCAATACAAATAAGAAATTCATTCAGACGTTTGGTTACACCATCAGAGACTTAAAAAACCAGACCATCCATCATGTTTTTGCGAAAAAAGATCACCCACTTCTCGAAAAAATAATACGGAGTACCCTCACCACTGGCGATCAGAATGAACCTATCATTGTAAAGGGGGAACCTAAAAATGACAGCGTCATCTCAATTGAGTTGATGATTTATGAAATCCGGTTTCAGGGACAGATAACCCTGCTCTTTCAGATGCGTGACGTAACAGCTGAATTACTCAATCGGCAACAAATTCGTGACCTTACGGTACACCTTGAGCGCACGGTTGAGGAACGCACCCGGCAGTTGAGTTCTGTAAATGAAGAGCTTGAGTCTTTTACATATTCTGTCTCTCACGATCTACGGGCGCCATTGCGTGCAATTGACGGATTCAGCAACGCCATAGCAATGGATAACAAAAATCAGTTAACCGAAGAAAGTCAAGAGTACTTTCAGAGAGTGCGCAGAGCGAGTCAGCGTATGTCTCAACTTATCGACGACATGCTTCGTTTATCCAGAATTACCAGGGCATCGTTAACCATTAAAGAGGTTAATCTATCAAAAATCGCCTCAGAGGTTATGACTACTCTTGATGTGAGCAAATCGTCATTGGTGACTATTGAAAAGGATATTCAAGTTGATGCCGACGAAGGTCTGATGCATATTCTCATGAGTAATTTACTATCGAATGCAGTAAAATATTCCTCGAAGACCGACAATGCAGTTATCCAGTTTGGCAAGGAAACTCAAGGCGAGCAAATCGTTTACTATGTCAAAGATAATGGAGTCGGATTTAACAATTCGGACTCAAACAAGATATTTAAGCCATTTCAACGCCTTCATACCGAATCTGAATTCGTTGGTATGGGTATCGGCCTGGCAACAGCTAAACGAATTGTTGCTCGCCATGGTGGTGAAATCTGGGCTGAAGCACATTCTGGAGAAGGTGCTTCGTTCTACTTTACGCTAAACAGTTGAGTTTATTTACAAAAAGCACTAAGACATTGCCTTACATTGTGCTATTTTATAGACTATTCGGTTTATGTTAATAAAAAATTGAATCGTACGGAATGAATACGAATTTGAATAAGTACATCATGCTGGTCGATGACAACAAAGACGATGTTGACCTGACCATAATGGCCTTGAAGTTTAATCAGATCGCAAATGAGGTTAAGGTCGCTTTTAACGGCCAGGAAGCAGTTGACATGCTTCTGGGACATGACGACTCCCCTCTACCGGCAGTGATTTTGCTCGATATTAACATGCCGAAACTCAATGGCCTTGAAACTCTGAAAATATTACGCTCAAATGAGCGAACAAAAACAGTACCTATCGTTATATTGACATCATCTCAGGAAGAACAAGATCTAGTTGCCGGTTATCAAAGTGGCGCAAATAGCTACATAAAAAAGCCTGTTGATTTTGAAAATTTCACAGAAGCGATACGCCAACTCGGTATGTATTGGCTGGCTCTGAATGAATTGCCGTAACAGAGCTCGAAGACAATCGTGAGTCCACACGTCTGGAAACGAACATTTTGAATAAAATTTTACTCCGTTAATGAAACAGATTTTAATTGTAGAGGATGAGTTTATTATTGCCATGCTCATCGAAAAACAGATTCGTAAGCTAGGCTATATGCTAGCTGGAAAAGTTACTAGCGGAGAGGCCGCAATTGAGGTGGTTAAATCGGGGAATGTCGATCTCATTTTGATGGATATAAAAATTAATGGCGATATCGACGGAATCGAAACCATGCAACAAATTGGAACATTTGCCAAAATTCCCGTTATCTATATTACCGGGAACTCAGATCCAAACACCCGACTCAGGGCAATGAGCACAAATCCGGCCGGTTATATTGTAAAACCTATCGAAACCGAAACCCTACGGATTCATATAGAAGAAGCGCTGAACTAAGACTTACGCACGGTGAACACGTTGTGACGAAACAGCTGACACACCGATTAGCACCTGCATAATATTTGCCATTTTCGTTTTTCTTGATTTTGCTCTTGCTTTCAGTCCCTTTTCGTTCGTATATTTGGATTCTATAAAAAAACGGGCGCATAGCTCAGTTGGTTTAGAGCACCTGCCTTACAAGCAGGGGGTCGGGGGTTCGAGCCCCTCTGCGCCCACACCGTTTAAAGCCCTGTAAGTTTATCTCTTGCAGGGCTTTTTTTTGTTTCCATATTCGCGGCAATACAATCGATACCGTATTGTTTAAAACGGTGTTTACAGATAGCGCTGTTCAAAAAAGGAAGGCCGTAAAAAAAGATTTCCTTTTTCTTGGCTTGAGTTCTATTACCTCACAAACTCTGGTCTAAACGTGAAAGACCTTCCAACTTCACATTCTTATTATTTGCGTAATTTCTCGTGATGCAATCACAATCACATCAGCATAAACCTCAGCAAGTCTTGCGCAGTCCGGCACTGCACATTGTGTTTGGAATTACGTTAACGGGGATCATGGGCGTGGCCAGCATCACCCCCATCTTGCCTGTAGTAGGTGATTATTTTGATGTTTCTCCAGAAAAAGCTGCGCTGTTAATCATACTTTTTACCCTCCCGGGCGTTGTTCTAACCCCCATATTCGGCATACTCGCCGACCTTTACGGGCGCAAACGCGTGCTCGTGCCGGTGCTTTTCCTGTTTGCAATTGCCGGAACAGCCTGCTTCTTCGCTCCCGATTTTAACACCCTGCTCGCATTAAGATTTTTACAGGGAATCGGGGCCGCTTCACTCGGCGCCATGAACGTGACCATTATCAGCGACATCTTCCATGGCAACAATCGAACCGCTGCACTGGGATACAACTCCGGTGTTCTGAGTTTCGGAGCCGCTATTTACCCAGCCGTTGGCGGCGCCCTCAGCATCATTGGCTGGCGCTACCCCTTTTTACTTCCCATTTTAGCCATCCCAACCGGACTCCTCGTACTCACCCGCCTCAAACTCCCCCCTCAGCACAAAAACATTGACCTCAAAAAGTATCTGGCCGGCGTCAAACGCAGTCTGAAATCACGCAAAATCCGAACGATGTTCTTGCTTAGCACATCTACGTTCTTGCTAGTTTACGGACCGATTCTCACATTCTTGCCGTTCTACATGAAGTTTTATTTCGACTCGGATGCGCTTATTATCGGGGTAATCATTGCGAGTATGTCGTTTGGAAACCTGATTTCAGGGGCACTTTTGGGCTACTTATCTATGTATTTCAAAACGATTGAACTTCTGCTGATTTCGTATCTGATGGTGGCCGTCAGTTTAATTTTGATCCCCCTCATGCCAAACGTTTGGATGATTATTTTTCCGTGTATCATATTCGGATTCGCCATCGGAATTAACAATCCGAATATTCAAACGCTGATAGCCAAAACGGTTCGCCCTCAACAACGTGCTGCGGTATTATCGATTAACGGGATGGTGCTTCGACTTGGTCAGACAATCGGACCGCTTTTGATGTCGGTTTTCTTTGTCGTTGCTGGTTATCAGGGGGCTTACTTCCTGGCCGCCGCACTTTCTATTGGCATTTACTTTTTTCTGAAGTCCCGGCTGTGAGACTGCTGCGGATTACAATTAATTTGGCCAAAAAAACCGTATCTTTTCA
>JAIUMT010000089.1 GCA_022565415.1 Balneolales bacterium
ACAACCGCGACAATTACTCCCTCGGAGAGCGTTTAAGCATCCGGGGCATGGGTTGGCGAGCGTCATTTGGCGTTCGGGGAGTTCAGATACTACTCGATGGAATTCCGCTAACATCCCCCGACGGACAAACCATTCTGGAAATCGTAGATCCCAATCTCATTCGGTCTGCAGAGGTTATTCGCGGTCCGAATGCCTTATTTTGGGGCAACGGAAGCGGCGGAACGCTGTATTTGCGAACCGGAGAACCTGCAGATCAATCCGGGGTTGCTATTCGCTCATTCGCGGGGAGTTTCGGCACGCATCAAACTGATATCATCGCTAACACCAGTCTAAACGACACTAAGATTCAGCTTAGCATTTCAGATTTTGGGTCTTATGGGCATAGAGAGCACAGTTCGGTTCGTGTCCAACGGGCCGGACTTAAAGCAAATCACGCTTTCGACCAGAACAACACATTAGCCTATACCGGGCTCTTCGTCGTTGCGCCCGATATCGAAAACCCAGGCTCCCTCACAGCTGAACAGGCTTCGAGCAATCCGAAATCAGCAAATCCGATATTCGTAACACAAAATGCGGGGAAAGAATACACACACATCATGCAGGGATTGCGTTTCGTGAGGGATATGCCCAACGATCGTCTCGAAGCCGTTGTTCACGGCACTTACCGAAATTTAAAAAACCCGATTCAGCCCAGTATTATTGGAATCGAACGAGGTGCAACGGGTGTCAGAATGTCTTATCAACGCCGTTTTGAGCAGCTCTCGGCGCTGATTGTTACCGATGGAGCCTTTCAGTCTGACATCCGAAAAAACTGGGTTAATGATGCCGGTGACAGAGGAAATCAGACGGTTTATCAGCGGGAACAGGTCCTAACTGGAGGAATTGCCGGAATTCTGCAATATCAAATTGGCAACCTTGGACTAAGCGGCGGACTTCGCCAAGATTGGATATATTTCAATGTTTCAGACCGATTAGATGGGCCAGAAAGAGACAATGCCTCTGGAAACAGGCTGCTACAAGCACTCACACCTCAGGCGGGATTCACATACGAATTAGGCAGTGCGACGATTTTTGGGGGAATCTCGAGTGCGTTCGAGAGTCCGACCACCACCGAGTTGGTTAACCGTCCCGACATGGATCGCGGATTCAACCCAGACCTCAACCCCGAAACCGCCACTGGAATCGAAATCGGAGTTCGGGGTTATGCGCCAATCGCATCACTTCGCTATGATTTTGCATTGTATCAGATTGATGTTCGCGACAGACTGATTTCATTTCAGACAGAAACTGGCGGCGACCGAAACTTCTTCGAAAACTCTGGCAGAAGCCGGCATAATGGTTTCGAATCGTTCATAGAATGGATGCCGTTGCCAAGCCTTTCTGTTGCCGGAAGCTACACCTATAGCAACCTCAAGATTACCAGCGACGAAAATGACCTTAAAGGAAATCAAATTCCGGGGATTCCGGCCCATCGGGGTTCTGCAGATGTCGCCTTTCGACAGGGCATTTACGAAATCCGCTCGAATGTTTCGTACCACGGAGCCATGTACGCTAACAATCAGATTACCGTTGAAAACGATGCCTATACCCTGCTCGGAGTGATCGTATCGGGCGAGTTCAAGTTAGGAAGCGGATATGTGCTTAGGCCGTTTGTTCAAGTTCGAAACCTGACCAACGAAAGCTATTATAGCTCTGTGAGTATCAATGCGTTTGGAGGGAGATTTTTTGAACCCGGTGCACCGCGAAATTTCCTAATCGGAACATCGCTCTCGTTTTAAATCAACATTTTTTACGGCTTAAACCGCACATACCGGATAGTGCGATCGTCTTCGAGATGCATATTTTCGTAGTACGTTAGGATGTCCAGGTCTGAAACCTGATGACTTTCGCCGTGAACATCTTCAACTAAGTCGAGAACTTGAAGATTTTGCTCGGCAATAACCTCTTTTGTATACGCAAAAAGCTCGGGAGAATCGGTTTTTAGATGCACAAACGCCCCGGACTTAAGCACCTGACGGTAGCGATCCAGAAATTCGGGAGAAGTAAGTCGTTTTCGGATTTTCTTCGTGCCCAGATACGGATCAGGAAATGTAATCCAGATTTCATCGACTTCTTCGGGAGCGAAATAATTGGTGATATAATCGATGTAGATACGCAAAAAACGAACATTTAGCAGATTTTGATCCCGCGCAGTAACGGCTCCTCTCCAAAGACGATCGCCTTTGATGTCGACTCCAATGAAATTTTTATCCGGATACCGTTCTGCTAATCCGAGTGAGTAATCTCCTTTTCCGCAAGCGAGCTCCAAAACCAACGGATTGTTGTTTCCGAACACCCGCTCGCACCAACGCCCTCTGTTCGAAGAAACCGTATCCGGATTATAATCCTCCAGCTCGATCACATTATCTAACTGAGATAAGTCACTGTATCGCTCTAATTTTCGTTTTGCCATAAAGAATCAGGGAGATAATCGTTTTTTTGTCCAGTTTCCGCCGATTAGCTCGTATTCAAATCGGTCGTGCAGTCGGCTGGCGCGTCCTTGCCAAAACTCTAAACGAAGTGGCTTAACCACATATCCGCCCCAATATGGTGGAAGTGGAACATCATCAACATTAGGGTATTCTGCTTTCATATCGTTGAATTGAGCTTCCAGCTGCGACCTGCTCTGAACTTGTTTGCTTTGATGGGAAGCCCACGCTCCTATTCTGCTTTCATACGGACGACTTTTGAAATACGCCTCGTTTTCTTCGAAGGGAAGTTTTTCTGCGATACCATCGATGCGAATCTGTCGTTCTAGTTCCGGCCAGTAGAAGCACAGTCCGACTTTGTTATTTTGGTCAATTTGCTGACCTTTTGCACTTTCATAATTGGTGTAGAATACAAATCCGCCATGTTCCAGACCTTTTAACAGAACGACCCGGGATGTAGGCTGACCGTCTGAGCCACACGTTGCCAGAGACATGCCGTTTACATCCGCAACTTCAGCTTTCACAGCATCATCAAACCATTTTGAAAACATTTCGATTGCGTTGGGCAGTAAATCATTTTCACCGAGCGACTGCAGCATATAGTCGCGCCGCATGTCTTGAATTTTTTGAGAGGTAGTCATAATAGTAGTAGAGTTAGATAATGAGAAAATAATAGTATCTAGAGCATCAATGCATCTTGAAATATAAGGCATTTCCTGCAGATTTAGCGGAATTTTCGTTAATAATAGAGTTCGATTTTGCCTAACTTTGGTGACTTCAGAAAATCAATTCAAATACATGCGCGAAATTATTTTAATATCGGTTTCCGGTGTCGATAAGCCCGGCCTCACGAACAATCTGACCAAAGTACTCTCTGAGTATAAAGTGAACATTTTGGATGTGGGTCAGGCCGTGATTCACGACACATTGTCGTTGGGAATCCTCATCGAAATTCCGCCAGAATCGGAAAGCTCCCCCGTTTTACGTGATGTTCTTTTTAAATCGCACGAGCTCGGACTAAACGTGAAGTTCAAGCCGATTTCAAACAACGATTATGAAACCTGGGTTAGCGCGCAGGGTAAGCCGAGATACATCATTACGTTGTTAGGCAAGCAGATTACAGCCCGGCATATGTATGAAATCAGTGAAGTTATTTCAGAAAATGACTTAAATATCGATAGTATTAAGCGGTTATCGGGACGAAAGTCGTTGCATAATCCGCATGATAATCTTCGTGCCTGTGTAGAATTAACTGTTCGGGGTGAGCCTCAGAATATTGCATCCATGCGTGCTCGCTTTTTGGAAATCACGCGTGATTTCGGTGTTGATATCAGCTTCCAGGTCGACAACATGTACCGACGTAATCGTCGGATGGTGGCCTTCGATATGGACTCGACGCTCATTCAGTGTGAGGTGATTGATGAACTGGCCAAGGCAGCCGGAGTCGGTGAGGAAGTCGCCGCGATTACAGAAGAAGCTATGCAGGGCAAAATTGACTTTGCTGAAAGCTTCAAGAAAAGACTTGCCTTGCTCGAAGGACTCGACGAAAGTGTTCTGTCTGGCATTGCCGAGAATTTACCAATAACTCAAGGCGCAGAGAACCTCATAACTACCCTCAGGAAAATTGGCTACAAAACCGCCATCATTTCGGGAGGGTTTCAGTATTTCGGCAAATATTTGCAGAAGAATCTTGGTATCGATTATGTATTTGCCAACGAATTGGAAATAATTGATGGCAAAGTGACGGGTAGAGTTAGCGGTACCATTGTAGATGCAGAGAGAAAAGCTGAAATACTGCGTGAGCTAGCTGTTAAGGAGCGTATTAGTCTGGATCAGGTTATCGCCGTTGGTGATGGCGCGAATGATTTGCCGATGTTGAGCATTGCCGGACTTGGAATCGCATTTCATGCAAAACCTTTAGTTAAACAAACGGCCCGGCATTCCATATCCAACCTTGGACTTGATGGTATTTTGTACCTAATCGGCGTGCGAGACAGGGATTTGCTGATACAAAGTGATGTTTAGTTCTGAAAAGACCATGATCTGCTAAATATCGAAATTTGATAGCCTGACGTTTTCAATGAACCCGTTTAAGTAAGATATTTCAGGCATCTATACGTTCTCGTAAAACCTAGAGAGAAACGTCCGGCGCAGCGATTCGCCAAGCCGGACATAACTAATTATTTAGTTCAGAATATACTCTTCTGAGTCGATAACAAACTGCCAGGTGCCACGAAACATTCCAAGTCGGCCATAAAATCGAACGGTCTCCCCTGCCATTCCACTAAACGTATCTCTCACCTGAAATCCGGGCGCGTACAGATCGTACACCTCGCCGTTCACAGTAACCCGGGCGCGGTTATCAATTACGCCCTCGACCAAAAATAACTCATCGAAGTACTCATCGGTACGCAAGCTTCCCGAAATGGTTGTTACATCATAATACTCGCCTGAATCTGGTAGTCTTGCCTCAACCGAAATCGGCGACCAATACGCATCATCCGTAACACTTGGGTTCGAAAGATCTTTAACTCTCGATGGATCATCTTTTGTTACCACCCGAAATTGCATGCTGATGGGCAGGTGATCAGAATATCCTCGTCCGTCGCCGAAACTATTCCAACGAATGGGTGTCAATGTGGTCGGATATACATTCTTCCCTTCGAAACGTCCCACTTCGAATGAGTTGTCTACATATTGAATTCCGTTGTAATCGTACATCCCCGGACCAATCATAATTTGCATCAAGGTGCCCCAATATCCTCTGAAAATATCCGATCCGCGTTCGTCGACAGGAACTTCATACCAAAGGTTGTACACATAATCGGTATCACCTTGTGCCACAGCAAGCTCATCACCTGTGGATTTAAGCACATCGTTAACCGCTGTTGTTTCCATGTACTGGTAGCGGTACGACTGATTATAATCGCTGTTGAAATCACCACCAAGTACAAAATCTATAGCCGGATTTTCAGCTCGGAGCTCATCTAGACGATTTTTGAGAACGGTAGCATTCTGAACTCGAATCTTTTCAACTTCTGCGTCTGATGCACGTGATTTCCAATGATTGGCAAAAACAACAAGAGGATGTCCTTCGACATCTATCCAGGTTTCCAAAATTGGTCGAGCGTCTTCCAACACATGCGATTGCGTTTTATCATGCATAATTGGAAGTCGTGACATGATGACATTCTTCTGGACGTGGGTCGGGCGGCCGTTTTCGAGTGGTGCATAGGCCACAGTTAAATCATAACCACGCTGATTTCGGTCGTACAAGCCTTTAATAAGCAGAAGCTCAGATGGCAGGTCTGCGATTTCATCATTGAAATCTTCGCCGAGCATACGCTCTAATGTGGTATTACTGTACTGCTCCAGAAATTCGCTCACATTGTATTGATTGCCACCCTCAGGCTGAGTATAATCGCTTTCCATTTCAGACAAGACGAGGATATCGGGTCCGGCACCGTCATTGTAACGAGCCATCAATCTGGCCATGTTATCAATTTTGGTGAATACATGTCGCGGAGTGTACACTTCCGGCTTGTAATCATTGAAAACGGCAAAACCATCAGCGTCGAACATATTCTCGACATTGTAAACAACCAGCTTATATGTTTGATCGTCGTCGGATGGTTGTGCATTAACGCAAGCAAAACCACTAAAAAAAGTCGATAAAGCAAGAATCGCTATCGGCAAAAATGTAGGTCTAAACATAAATTCGTGAGTTCATTAGATATAAATAAATTGAACACGAATATACCATTTTCACCGACAAGAGTAGAATTACGACGCGCTATTTCTTTTCGGTTCGGGCAATCAACTCTTTAAGCATCTCAATATCACGATGCGCAATTTGTAGTTCTGCCTTTAACGTGGCGTTTTGAGAGTTAGCCTGATCTAATTTATGCTCTAGTTGTGCAATATAGCGACCCTGAGCAGAGACCCTGGCGTCGTGAGATGCTGAAAACTCATTCGGTTTGTCGGTTACTTGTCCTACATCTCCCTTAAAAAGCCAGTTCAAATCCAGCGAAATACATCGATCTATGATAGCTCCAAAATCAGCGGAACCACGTTTCCGTTGCATAGACAGCGTATTTGACTGTATTCCAAGGAACTCAGCAAGTTTAACATCCGACGAGAGTTCGAACGCGGCTTTAATGCGATCGAACACATGATTCACATTATGTGAATCTATTTTGGATTTATTCACAATTTGTGATATAATTAAGTTATGATTGACCCCATAACTCTACCCTCATAGGTTATGGGTTGATTACCTAGTGATAAGGTCAGTATCTATCTGAATACCATCTATCGATCTGGCTTTATCACTTTTTTTTATGCCTATCAATTTAGTAAAAATAAATGCTTTTATGTATTTATTTTAGATGTCTGTATCCCGTTACTACCAAATATCAGACGCATTGGCACGAATCAACCCCATCCATTGTTGTGCTTTTGTATATGCATTTTTTACGCTTATACACAATTTATTAGCCATGAAATTTCTGATCCCATTTTGTTTATTATTCGCGTTGAATATTCCAACACAAGCCACAATTTCATCTAACTCAAATACAATTAAGGAACCCATAATGGAGCAAGCAACTTTTGGAGCCGGATGCTTTTGGTGCGTCGAGGCAATTTTTCAACGCCTTAAAGGCGTTTACAATGTTGAATCAGGATATTCTGGCGGACATGTCGATAATCCATCGTACAACCAGGTTACCTCTGGGCGCACGGGTCATGCCGAGGTGATTCGATTCGACTTCGATCCGGAAATTATATCTTACGAAATGCTTCTTGAGGTTTTCTGGCATACACACGACCCGACAACGTTAAATCGCCAAGGTGCTGATGTTGGCACTCAGTATCGCTCTGCTATATTCTATCACACCGACGAACAAAAAGATATCGCGCTGGCATCTAAGCAAAAAACCGATGCCTCCAACCTTTGGGACAATCCCATAGTAACCGAAGTCTCCCCTCTTATTAACTACTATACCGCCGAAGACTACCATCAAAATTACTTCAACAGCAATCCAAATGCCGGCTACTGTTCAGTAGTAATTGCGCCTAAAGTTCGAAAGTTTATGAGAGACTTCTCTCATCTACTCAAAGAATAAAAACGTTTGGTTTAATGCCGATTTTTTGAGTTATTTTGCTATTCACTAATAACTTAAGGTAGGTACATGATTCTCTGGATAATCGACGACGATAGTATTTATCAGATGCTGATGAGGCGCATCATCGAAAAATCTCATCCTCACATTCAGGTTGAAGTTTTTTTCAACGGCAAAACTGCTTTGAAAAAGCTTGAATCTATTATCGAATCCGGAAATCTACAAGAAAAGCCACATACCGTATTTCTAGACATAAACATGCCCGTGATGGATGGATGGACATTTTTAGAGTCTATTCGCGATGAGGGTATATATAGCAAATTACCATTCACTTTATATATCGCCAGTTCATCCATCGATCATAGTGATTTCCGGAAGGCAAAAACGTTCGAAAATGTTTCAGATTACCTTGTGAAGCCACTTTCACGAAGCGATTTGGCTAAATACCTGCCCTCCGAATAACCGACCTTTATCTTGCTCTGAAATTCCTGAAATTGTAGCTGAAGGAAAGCAACGCAAATCGGGTTATTACGTTCGAATTGATGTCATCTACGTAACCATCACTTACAAAACGGTTCACGCTGTTGTTCTGACCCAGAATATCATAAATCGTGAGACGGACTTCGGCTGCGTTTCGTGGTCCGAATTTGAATCCGACAGCGGCATTCCAGTAAAACACCGACTGATCAAAATCCTCATCCAGCCCTTCGTAGTGAGTGAAGTTCACATCCGTTGCTAGTAGCAATCTACCCCAAGGTAAAAGATTCACTCTTCCTGAGGCATTTCCCGTGTAATAGTTGTTGTCGATGCCTAGCGATGAGGCGTTGTCTACGATGTTGTAGTTGGCTCTGTACGAAAGGTTGAAGTCCACATTCGGACCAATATTACTGCTAACGGAAGTTCCCCCGCTCATACCAATATTTCTGGCTTCTGTGCGAAAGTCGTTATTGAACGTTGGCTGAATCGAGTAACTGAAGCCTGTATTAAAATTGATATTACTCTGAATGACAGGCAGTGCCCGGGAGTGATTAAAAAACGACCGGATGTTCCACGAATTGCCAATGTTGTCGGGCTGAGTTAACCTTCCACCCCGACCCAAAATGATTCCGGGAGCGACCAGAGTATCGCTTGTGGCGATGAATGTACGGTTCCCTATCGTGTTCGTGTTTAGCGAATAACGTACAAATCCGAACCAGGACGTTCCCTCATCCGGATTCGCTGTTCGAAATCGTGCCGTTACGTTGTGCGAATACTGTTGCTCTAAATTAGGATTCCCTCCGCGAAGCAACAACGGATTCGAATTATCAACGACATCCTGAAGTTGCGAAATTCCGGGATTACGCGTGTTGGTTCGGTAATTCAAACTCAAATTGGATGTCCGGGTAAACCGGTAGTTCATATTCACCGATCCGACAATATTTCGGTAGGTGTTTCGGGTATCGGTCGCGATTGGAAACGACTGCTCGCCGTCGAGCTGCGTAAATTCGTAGTTAATATCGGTATTGATGTTAAACGCATCTTTTCTGTAGCGCAATCCAGTACCTGTTCTGTGTGAAATGGTACGGTTTACATAGCGATTGGTAAGTTGTGGATTAAGGAAATCATACTGACCGGTGTTTTCATCAAACTCGTAAAGGTCTCTTTCGGATGTATCTTCATCGAAAGATGGTCTGAATCGAACGAGTAGTTGAAGTCCTTCGCGTAGCGGTTCGGTGTATTGGATGTCTGATGATACCCCCCACGAGCCCGTGAGTATCTCGGTTGACTGATCAGTGACCCGGCGTGCGGTTTCACCAAGCTGAGGATCGTCGTCGAAAAACACACTTTCGCTATTCTGAATTTGTTCTCCAGTTCGGCTGCTTAGCGAATTTCGGACATTCACCGAAAGTGTTCTGCCGCGTTGCTCGAAATTGTGTCGCCACAACGCAGAGTTGTTCACGTTGTACGACATGTTCTCGCCTGTAAACGAGCTAAATAGGGTGTTTAGGTCGTTGCCGGCGTCGGTCGTTCTGCTGTTTTGAAACTGCTCAGAGTCGCTGGTCATGAGCGTTGCCCGCGGAGTGATAATGAGGGAGTTTCTGTCGTTGAACGTGTGTTCTAGTCGGGCGTTGAACCGGTGATTGTAGTTCATGGTTTCAGAGACGGAGTTTTCGTTGTACTCCTGACCCGCATCTACTTCGGTTAAAAAGGTTCGATTGATGACCTGGTTGGTGTTGTTATCGCCAGCGTTGAAGAAATAGCTGCTGTTGAGTCGGGTGTTATCGCCGAATCGGTCGATGTAATTTATTCCGAGTGAATGTGTGGTGTTGATTCCGCGCTGACTTCCCGTCATGAAATTGCGGGTGTCTCCGCCACCGCCACCCCAGCGACCACCACCGCCGCCCATTCCGCCACGGCCTCCTCCGCCTTGATTTTTTGTTTTTTTTGGGAGACCTTCGAGATCTTCTCCGGTGAAGTTTTGCTGATTCACGTTGTTGGTCATTCCGAGGATGCTAATCCGTCGCGAACCGTTGAAAAAGTTCAGATTGCCGTTCAGCATATAGCGGTCGTCGGTTCCGGCACTGAGGTTGCCACGACCGAATTGTCCATTGTTACGTCCGGCCCGGGTAACGATGTTCACGGTGCGCTCTTCGTTTCCGTCGTCAAATCCGGTGAAGCGCGCCTGATCGCTTCTACGATCGAATAACTCGATTGATCCGATGATTTCAGCGGGGAGGTTTCGCAGGGCGAGGGTGGCATCATCGCCGAAAAACTCTTCCCCATCGACCAAAATTCGCTGAACTGCTTCGCCTTGTGCTTGAAGCTGGCCATTCTCGACTGTGAATCCGGGCATGCGACGAACCAAGTCCTCTGCTGAGGCATCGGGATTTACGCGATAGGCATCAGCATTAAACGCGGTTGTATCTCCGCGGACCTCAACACGTGGGATTAATGCCGAAATTTGCAATTCCTCCAGCATTTGGGCACCTTCCACCATGCTAATCACGACTCGGGTTATGTTTTCATCTTGCACGGCAAGGGGAAGTAGCTGTGTTGTGAATCCGATAAATGTAGCGGCAAGAATATACTCGCCATTGGGAACCCTTTCGAGTATGAATGTACCGTTTGATCCGGAGGTTGCACCACGAACCAACGAGCTGTCTGCCGCAGACAATAATGCAATATTCGCTCCCTGAAGCGGCATTCCAAATCGACCACGCTCTCCATCACGACGTTGCTCGCCGTCGCGCTGACCTCTATTCTGAGCTGCTTGTTCGAATCGTTCGGCTTGCTCAGCTGTAAGTTCAATTACCATTCCTGAAATTTGATATTGATTGGCTGATTGAGCAAATGCAAGGGGCGCAAAAGTGGCAACAAAAAGTAGAAAAAAGGCAACGGTGGTAAGTAATTTCATGTGATGATGAAGGTGGTGGGAAAGTTAAAATCAGAAATTGCAACATCAATGCGGGTTAGCTGGTTCCTGAACAAAACCGAGCATTGGACATTTCCTGCGCAAATATAGGGCTAGAAACACATTAGACGTCCAGCCCCATAAAACGTTGAACAACTTTTAACTAAAAGCTCCATTTCAGGGTGGCGGCCAGCACATTTCCCGCCTCAGAAAAGA